>NZ_JAQFWV010000002.1:0-138621 GCF_056175805.1 Halohasta sp. A2
GGACAACGGGTGCGGTATCCGAAGAAGTGGTTCAGCGGTACATCGAACAGACTGAACACTAAGCGGTGTGTCGGGCTTCACCCCCGCGTCCGGTGACGCGGGGAACTCGCCCTTGAAACCAGTTAGAACGAGGGGCCGCCGGCTCCCGGCGTACTGTCGCCGCTCATCATCGAAAAGCCGCTGGCTTTGTTGTGGACCGTGATACCGCCGTTGCCGATCTCCATCGGGAAAATGTCGGTGTCGATGTTCTGCTTGCGCATTTTGGCGACCCAGACGTAGCGGTTGACCCCCGAGTCGGTCGGCGTCTGAATGAAGTAAATGTTGCCGTCGGTGAGGAAGTTTTCGAGGCCGATCTCGGTGTCGGGAAACACCGCGCCCTGTTCGTTGATCAACAGTGAGGTCATGCCGTACTGTTTGAGAATGTCAGAGAATTTGAGAAGGTAGGTGCGCTTTTCGCGCTCGTCGTCGAAAAACAGCTGGAACATGGTCAGCGAGTCGAGCACGAGTCGACCGTATGCTTCGGCCGCGAAGTCTTCGAGCAGCGTGTCCATCGTAGCGGTGAAATCGCCGTCGCTCAGCATGTCACGTTTGTCGTAAATCTTGATTGTGCCCTCGTCGACCAGCTCGCCGAACCGTTCGAGGCCAACCGACTCGGCCGACTCGCGGATGTCGACGGCGTTCTCCTCGAAGGAGATGTAGATACCAGGCTCGTCGAACTCGGTGGCGCCAGTGTAGAGGAACTGCATGCCGAAGATACTCTTGCCGGTCCCCGGATTGCCGCTGACGAGGACGGTTGCGTTGTCGACGATACCGCCGTTGAGAATAGAGTCGAGCCCGTCGACCCCGGTTGGAACTACGTCTGACATACCTGTTAGTGAGACACCATACGAACGCCCCCTAAATGAGCCCACCGGCTCGCTGTAGTTGTTACCACATAGGTAAGGAACGATTAGTAGATACATTTATACTCTCAGGGTTGTGGATGTCACAGTACGAATGGGTGTGTCGAGCCGAGCCGACCGACAGCCGAATCTCGAGTATCACAACCTCCCAGAGGGACCAGTATGAGATCGAAGACGATACTCGTCGTCGAGGACGATTCGGCGGTAACGGAGCTCTACATCCAGTTTCTCGAACCTGAGTACACGGTACTCACGGCCGAAACCGCCCAAGCGGGAATCGACGTGCTGGACGAGACAACACCGCCCGCGGGCGAGACGGACGACGACACCACCGGGGTCGACGCCGTGTTGCTCGACCGCCGGCTCCCCGACGCGCCGGGCGAAGAGGTGCTCGATTTTATCGAAGAACAAGGGTTGGACTGCCGCGTGGCGATGGTAACCGGCGTCGAGCCGGATTTCGACATCGTCGGCATGGGGTTCGACCTCTACATCGTCAAACCGGTCACTCAGTCCGAACTGCTGTCAGCCGTCGAGACACTGTTCGTCCGCTCGGAGTACGGCGGTCTACTCCAAGAGGCCGCCTCGTTGGCCTCGAAACGCGCGCTACTCGAATCCCAGAAAACCAAACGGGAACTCACGGCGAGCGCCGAGTACAGCAGGCTGCTAGGCCGTATGAATGAGCTCGACGACGAGCTGTTGGATCTGGCAGGCACCTTGTCGTCAGACGACTACCGCGTGATGTTTCGCGACCTCGGCAACGCCTGAGTGGTCAGTGCGATTTTCTGAGTCGACCATTCAGCCGAGCTGAGAGCCGACGAGTTCGTCGGCGTGGTCGACGAACGCTTCGCGCGTGTCGGCTGGGATCGTTGCGCCAGCCGCGACGTCGTGGCCGCCGCCGTCGCCGCCGACCGCACGGGACGACTCGCGCATGACGACCGAGAGATCCAGTCCGTCGCGGATCAACTGGTGGCTTCCACGGGCGGAGACCTTGATCTCAGTGTCGGATTTCTCGGCGAAAGCGATGATGGGGAGATCACGCCGGACGCCGGGTGCGCCGACGGCCATCCCGGCGACGATGCCGACGATCGTTTCGCGAATTTCGTTGCCCGCGTCGAACCACTGGAGGTTGCTTTCGACGGTGACTCCCTCAGTTTTGACCTGCTGGAGGCCTTCCGAGAGGTTTCGCCGATGGTTTCGCAGAAGCTGACGCGCGCGCTCGAGCGCCTCGTCGCGGTCACCGAGACAGACCGCCAGCCCAACGTCGGCGCGGTCGTATCGGGCCGTCGCGTTCAGCAGTGTCGAAAACTCACTGACGTCCCGAAGCTCCGTGCCGGATTCCTCGCGAGAAAGCTGGTAGCTCGTTCCGATCAGATCGTCGATCCGACCGGCCGGGACGCCGCTCGAAACCGCACGTCGGACCAGCGCGCTGGCGACCGTCTGGCGCTCGGCCGCCGAGAGGTCGACCCAACAGCGCCACTCGCCGTCGGTTTTGAGATCGAGATCGAGCTCGGACAGAAACTCGATCGTGCCCGCGGCGTTGTTCGAAATGCCAGGAATCCGGGCGTCGCTGGCATACTCGAGGAGTTTCGGCAGCGGCCGGGTCTGCTTGCCGTACAGTGTGAGATCGGTCGACTCCTCGATGACGCCCGCCTCGATTCCTTCGGCGACGATCTCGGCGTTAGCTCCGCGCAGGCCGTCGACGCCCGCCTGCATGTCGCCGACCGCGCCGACGACTGCAAGTGCGGCCAGATCGCGATTGTCCGGAGCGTCCGCCGGGTTGATCGACTCCATCGCACGCGCGAGAACATACGATGCACCGGCACCCGAGAGCTCGGACGCGCCGTTGATGTCGACCAAAAGCGGGTTGAGATGGAACTCGGTCGATGCATCGGCGGGCTGGTGGTGATCCGCGATAATGGGCGTGAAGTCGCCAGCAGCCTCGTGAGCGGCGATGAGATCGAGTTGGCCACTGCCGAAATCGGTGAACAGCACCGTCTCGTGGTCGCTTGCGGCGATACGGTCAAGTTCCGACTCGTCGAGCTGTTTTGAAAAGACGCTCTCGAACGCGATACCGGCTCGCCGAAGTGCGGTCGCGGCGATGGCGGCGCTCGTCAGGCCGTCGGCGTCGATGTGCGAGGCAACGAGGACGCTGTCGGCCGCCCGAAGCCGCTCGGCGCAGGCAGTGGCAGTGTCGGCGAGATCAGAAACAGGATGAGCCGAAACCATGTGCCGGGCGTTGGACGGCTTCGGATATAAGACTCCGCTTCGAGTGCTACTCGGTGTAACTCGGCGCGGCCGCCTCGACAACCTCTGTCGCCAGCACCTCGAACGTCGCCTCGTCGGCAACGACGTCGACGCTGATTCCCCGAGCTTCGGCCGTCTCGCGTGTCGGCTCGCCGATCACCCCGACAACAGCACCTCTGAGCCCCTCGATGGCTTGCTCGCGGATTTCCCGCTCGTCGGCAGCCTCGAGAAAGTGCTCGACCGTCAGCGACGAGGTGAACGCGGCGGCTTCGAGGTCGCCCCCGGCGGCCATCTCGGCCGATGTTCCCGACTCGGGTGGTCGGACGAGTTTATAAAGAACGGTCTCCGACCAGTCGGCCTTGGCCGCGTCGAGGCCGTCTAGCAGCACCTGGCTGCCGTGGTCGCTCCGGGCGACCTCGACACGTTTGCCGTCGACTTCGGCTTCGAGCAACTCGACCAGACCGGTCGAGCTGTAGGTCTTGGCCTCGCGGTCGACCGTCCAGCCCACGGCGTCAGCAGCCGCGGTGGTTCCGGGGCCGATGCTGACGAGCGTCGTCTCCTCGGGGCTCCAGCCAGCCTCGGCGGCGAGTTCGATCCCCGTCTTGCTCGTGAAGATCGTGTAGTCGGCGTCGCGTGCGGGGACGGCACCGGTGGGTTCGATGGCGAGCATCGGGTCGGCGACCGGGGTGGCTCCGAGCGAATCGAGCAAGTCGACGGCGCGTTCGAGCCGGTCGTCATCCGGGCGAAAGACGGCCACGCGGACCTGTTGGCTCATTCGTCGGTCGACTCCTGTGGTGTGGCGTTCAGTTGCAGGTCGCCGGTTCGGTTGCCGAGGAAGTCGACGACCGCCTCGCGTGTCGCCGCAACCTCACCGACGACGGTAATCGCGGGCGGTTCGATTTCCTCGCTATCGCGGACGTCGACGATGGTCTCCATCGTCCCGCTGGCGACGCGCATGTTCGGCCACGTCGCCCGCTCGACGAGCGCGACCGGCGTCGTTGGGTCCATTCCAGCATCGAGCAACGCCCCAATATATAAATGGAGTTTGCCAACGCCCATCAACACGACCAGCGTGCCGCCGGTGTCGGCGAGCGCCTGCCAATCGATGGCCGACTCGTCCTTCGTTGGGTCTTCGTGACCCGTGACGAACGAGACACTCGAAACGTGATCGCGATGGGTGACCGGAATGCCCGCGACGCCAGCGCCCGAAATCGCCGAGGTGATGCCGGGAACGACCTCGAAGGGAATCTCGTTGGCCGCGAGGTGTTCCATCTCCTCGCCACCGCGACCGAAGACGAACGGATCGCCGCCCTTGAGCCGGACCACGGTTTTCCCCTCGCGAGCGAGGTCGACCAGCCGTTTGTTGGTGTACTCCTGTGGCGTCCACTCGCCGCCGGCGCGCTTGCCGACGTCCTCACGTTTGGCTTCCGGGATCTCGCCGAGGATCTCCGGGCCAGGGAGTTTGTCGTGAAGCACGACGTCGGCTTCATCGAGCAAGCGGCGGGCTTTGACAGTCATGAGTTCCGGGTCGCCGGGGCCGCTGCCGACCAGATACACCATTCCCACTCTCTTTTGCTCAGACATCGTCATCACCCATGACGGTTTCTGCGCCCCCATCGTGTGGCTCGTCGGAGTCAGCTATGCGGCGGGCCTCCTCGATCAGGTCGGCTGCGCCGCGTTCGCGAAGGTCGGCCGCGAACTCGGCGGCCGCGCTGGCGTGGTCGACCACGGCCAGGTCGCGGGTGGCCTCGATGACCTCGCTGCCGTCGTGGCTGAGAATCTGGGCGCGGGTGTGGACGTACTCGCCCTGGAGTGTCGCGCTGACGCCGATCGGCGCGATACAGCCGCCGCCGACTCCAGAGAGGATCGTGCGCTCGACAGTGGTCTCGACACGGCTCCGCGGATGGTCGACGGCCTCGCGGATCGTCTCGACGACCTGCGGATCGCTGGCGGTCACCGCAATCGCGCCCTGACCGGGCGAGGGGACGAACGAACTCTTCGGGAGGGGGGCAGTCTCGACAGCGTCGAGCAGGCCGCTGCGCCGGAGGCCAGCCTCGGCGAGCACGATGGCGTCCATCTCGGTTTCGACCCGGCGTTCCATCGCTTCGCGTTCGAGTTGCGAAAGCGCGTCGAACCACTCGTTGGGCCGCTGGCCGAACTCGCTTTCGTCACCTTTCTCGTCGGCCTCGATCCGCCGGTCATGTTCGGCTTGCAGCGAGGGCGCGAGCAGTTTTTCGAGGCGGGTGTCGACGTTGCCCCGAAGCGGAACGATTTCGAGATCCGGCCGAGCGGCGAGCAGTTGGGCGGTTCGCCGAAGCGAACTCGTGCCGACGACCGCCTCGGGCGGTAGGTGGTCGAGGTCGACGCCGTCGGGCGTGACGAGCACGTCGCCGGAGGGTGCCCGTTGCGGTATACCAGCAACCATGAGGTCACGAGGCATGTCGGTCGGCATGTCCTTCATCGAGTGGACGGCGGCGTCGAGTTCTCCCGAAAGCACTTTCTCGTCGAGCGACCGGACGAACGCGCCGGTTTTGCCCAGTCGGTGGATGAGTTCGTCTTGGATCTGGTCGCCCGTGGTGTCGACCTCCGTAAGCGTCACCTCGCGGCTCCGCGAGGTGAGCGCCGATTGAATCGTCGTGGCCTGCCGAAGCGCGAGATCAGAGCCGCGGGTGGCAAGCCGTATATCCGCATCTGCGTCCATATCCGAGCCTCGGGGCGGGCACCCAAAAGCCCATCAGTTCACGGCTCGCTCAGTTGGCCGGCCAACTGGGAGGTCGAAACAGTATATAAAGAGATGCCAGAACCGGGTCTTGGACCTATTCGAGGTCGAACCGGTCGAGCGTCATCACGTTGTGCCAGGCGTCGACGAAGTCCTCGACGAACATCGATTCGGCGTCGACACAGCTGTAGGTCTCGGCGATGGCCCGCAGACGGGAATTCGACCCGAAGACGAGGTCGACGCGCGTGGCCTCCCACCGTGTCTCGCCCGTCTCGCGGTCGATGCCTTCAAACACGCCGTCGGACGACGAGGGCTCCCACTGCGTGGCCATGTCGACCAGGTTCACGAAGAAGTCGTTTGTCAGCGTTCCCGGCTCGTCGGTCAGCACGCCGAGCGCCGAGTCCTCGTAAGTCGCCCCCAGCGCACGCATGCCGCCGACCAGTGCGGTCATCTCCGAGGCCGTCAGATCGAGTAGATCCGCCTTGTCGACCAGTAGCTCTTCGGCCGGTCGGTCGAACTCGCCACCGAGGTAGTTTCGGAAGCCGTCGGCGTCGGGCTTGAGCGCGTCGAACGAGTCGGGGTCGGTCTGTTCCTGAGTGGCGTCGACGCGGCCCGGTTCGAACGGGACCGTCACGTCGTGGCCAGCGTCGGCAGCCGCCTGCTCGATGGCTGCGTTGCCACCGAGGACGATCAGATCGGCGAGCGAGACCCGCGTTCCGTCCGAACGCGACTCGTTGAATGCCGTCTGAATGTCCTCGAGCGTCGCAAGGACGGTCGATAGCTCCTCGGGCTCGTTGACCGCCCAATTACGCTGGGGGTCGAGCCGGATTCGCGCGCCGTTCGCGCCGCCGCGTTTGTCGCTGTCGCGGTAGGTCGAGGCCGACGCCCAGGCAGTTTTGACCAGCTGTGAGATCGAGAGCTCAGAATCGAGAATCTCGGCTTTGAGCTCGGCGATCTCCGCGTCGCCGATAAGGTCGTAGTCCGCGTCGGGAAGGGGGTCCTGCCAGAGCATCTCCTCGTCAGGGACGTCCGGGCCGAGGAACCGTTCGGGCGGGCCCATATCGCGGTGGATCAGTTTGTACCACGCCTTGGCGAACGACTGCTGGAACTCGTCGGGATGTTCGCGGAAGCGCTCGATGATCTCGCGGTAGTCGGGGTCCTTTTTCAGGGCGACGTCGGTCGTCATCATCATCGGGGCGTGTTTTTCGTGGGGATCGTGGGCGTCCGGCACGGTGTTTTGGGCGGCCTCGTCGACCGGTTCCCACTGGATCGCCCCGCCGGGGCCCTCGGTGACTTCCCACTCGTAGTCGAGCAGGTTGTCGAGGTAGGAGGTGTCCCACATCGTCGGCCAGGCGTTCCACGCGCCCTCGATCCCGCTGGTGATCGTATCGGGCCCCTTACCCGAGCCGTGGTCGTTGTCCCAGCCGAAGCCCTGGGCGTCGATCGGGGCGTCTTCGGGCACCGGACCGAGGTCCTCGTCGGCCGCGCCGTGGGACTTGCCGAAGGTGTGTCCGCCTGCGATGAGCGCAACGGTCTCCTTGTCGTTCATCGCCATCCGGCCGAACGACTCGCGGATGTTGGCCGCCGACGCCAGTGGGTCCGGCTTGCCGTCGGGTCCCTCGGGGTCGACGTAGATCAGTCCCATCACGCTGGCGCCGACCGGCTTTTTTAGTTGACCGTCCTCGTCGCGGCGCTCGGCCTGCGGGGCTTCCCACTCGGATTCGGGGCCCCAGTCGACGGCCTCGTCGGGCTCGAAGGCGTCCTCGCGGCCGCCGGCCCAGCCGACCGTCTCGAAGCCCATCGATTCGAGGGCGACGTTCCCGGCAAGGACAATCAGGTCGGCCCACGAGAGGTTCCGGCCGTACTTCTGTTTGACTGGAAGGAGAAGCCGTCGGGCCTTGTCGAGGTTCGCGTTGTCGGGCCAGCTGTTGAGTGGCGCAAACCGCTGGGTGCCGCCGGAGGCACCGCCGCGGCCGTCGGTGGTTCGGTAGGTTCCGGCGCTGTGCCACGCCATCCGGATAAAAAACGGCCCGTAGTGGCCGAAGTCGGCCGGCCACCAGTCTTGGGAGGTCGTCATGAGCGCCTTGAGGTCGGCTTTTACTGCTTCGAGATCGAGTTCTTCGAACGCTTCAGCGTATTCGAAGTCCTCGTCCATCGGCCCGGCGTCACGGGCGTTCTGGTCGAGGATCTGGAGGTTCAACTGATTTGGCCACCAGTCGCGGTTGGACTGAGTCATCGTCCGAACTTTGTACGTTTGGCATATCAATATTTTCAAATCGGCGTGTAAATCTTTTTGATAGGACAACTCGTTTGTCGAATTAAGAAAATTTGTTGTTGATTCGAGTATAGCCCTCATCCCATTCAGGTCTGGACAGCACCAATCTGATTACGAAAAACGGGGGAAAAGCGCACGACAAAGCGTCGTGTCGGGCGTCGACCTACCCGTCTACGTCGACTTACAGCGCGTCGGCGTAGGCATCCAGGGTTTCTTCGATGTCAGCTTCGGTGTGCGCATAGGAGACGAACTGGGATTCGAACTGATTCGCGGTGAGAAATACCCCGCGGTCTTTCATCTCCTGCCAGAACAGCCGCTCCCAGCGGTCGGTTTCGGCGTTGGCCACATCAGCGCCAGTTTTTGAACAGTACTCGAAGTTCGGACAGTTGGGGTCCTGTCGACACCCTGCCCCACACTCGTTGCCACGCTCGGTCGAGCCCTCGCGCGTGAAGACCACTTTGAACATGCTGTCGGTGCCGACGACGGTGTATTCAGGTGCTCGATCCGCGAGAATGTCGGTGAGGCCGCTTCGGAGCTGGTCGGCCAGCCCGTTGATGTGGTCGTAAACATCGTGTTCGGCGGCGTATTCGAGCGTGGCGAGTCCGGCGGCCATCGTGACCGGATGACCCGAGAAGGTACCCGACTGGAAGACGTCGCCCGACGGCGTGAAGTGTTCGATGATCTCGGCGCGGCCGCCGATCGCACCCACTGGAAACCCGCCGCCGACGATCTTGCCAAAGGTTGTGAGATCCGGCGTCACGCCGAACTTGCCCTGGGCGCACTGGAGGCCACCAACCCGAAAGCCCGTAATGACTTCGTCGAAAACAAGTAGCGAGCCGTAATCGTCGCAGAGCTCGCGGAGCGTTTCGTGGTAGCCGTCGACCGGTGAGACGATCCCCGTGTTGCCCAAAATCGGCTCGACGAGCACGGCAGCGATCTCGTCGCCGTGGGTCTCGAAGACCGTCCGGATGGCCTCGGTGTCGTTGAACGGCACCGGAAGTGTGTGTTTGGAAAACGAGTGGGGGATGCCCGCCGTCGACGGCGCGGGGTTCTCGGCGTCACCCTCGACGAGCGTCGACTCCTGTGCGCCGTGGTAGCCGCCCTGCATAACGACGATCTTGTTGCGGTCGGTAAAGGCGCGGGCGAGTCGGATCGCCGAAACGGTGGCCTCGGTGCCGGAGTTGACGAAGCGAATCATCTCGACGCTTGGGACGTGACGGGCGACGAACTCGGCCAGTTCGACTTCCACTTCGGTGGGCGCGCCGTACATCGGCCCAGCCGAGGCGTGCGACTGGATCGCCGACTGGACTGGCTCGGGTAGGTCGTGGCCATAGAGGAGTGGACCGTAGCCCATCACGTAGTCGATATACCGGTTTCCGTCGACGTCGATAACGTGTGCACCGTCGCCGCGCTGAATGAAAAACGGGTAGGGCTGGGTGGCCCGTACCGAGGAGTTGACGCCACCGGGCAGCACCGACAGTGCCCGGTCGTAGAGCTCGCGAGACCGTTCGTGGTTCATACCACGCGTTTCGACTCCCCGAACTTGTGCGTATCGGGATTTCGCTTTGTCCTCCTCACTCGCCGTTGTCGACGGTCGCATTTACTGCTCGTCGACGGGCTTTCTGGTCTGTTCGGGATGTTTTATAAAGACGTTCGTGTAAGCCGGAACATCGTCGGTGACCCACGCGTTGGCCTCGATGCTGACATGGTCGCCAACGGTGATCGGACCGAGGATCTTGGCTCCGGCCCCGATGACGACGTTGTCGCCGATATCCGGATGTCGTTTGTAGCCTTTTTTAAGCGTGTGCTCGTCGTCGGCCTCCTCTTCGAAGTGGAGCGCGCCGAGGGTGACCTCCTGGTAGAGCCGGACCCAGTCACCGATGGTTGCGGTTTCGCCGATGACGACGCCGCTGCCGTGGTCGACAAAGAAGTACTCGCCGATCTCGGCACCCGGATGGATGTCGATCCCGGTCGCCGTGTGAGCGGCCTCGGACAGCTCGCGGGCGTAGGCTTCCTGGGACTCGCCGTAGAGAACGTGGGCGACCCGGTGGACCATCACGGCGTGGAGTCCGGGATACGATCGAACGATCTCGACATAGCTGGTTGCCGCTGGATCACCTTTGTACGCCGCCTCGACGTCCTGTTTGAGCTGCTCGCGGATCGCCGGGAGCCAGTCCAACACCGCATCGACGGGCGTCGACAGACACACCGGTGCATAGGGCTGGATACCGCGACAAAACAGGTCGCCCAGTTCGTCGAAGGCCGCACGCAGGGCCGCCTCGTCGCCGACGAGTTCGCCGCCGTTCCAACAGCCAGGGAAAAACAGTTTTCGGAGCAGTTTGGTCTCGTCGATGACGGTGTTTCGCTGGGGGAAGTTCGGCGATTCGCCGGTTCGGAATCGGGGGTCGTCTTCGGCGTAGGACGCAGCCAACGCCATGTGTGCCGAACCGGTGTACGTGTAGTCGGCCATCTGTTGGCCCATCTATCACCCCCAGACGATTATAGTTCGCGTCACCGAAATCGAGTCGACGCCTCGACGACGAGCGAAACGGGAGTCGACGGACGGCCCGGTGAGTCGCTCAGATAGCCTCGGTGCCTTCCTTACCGGTGCGGACCTGTACGGCGTTTTCGACATCGAGTACGGATATTTTGCCGTCTCCTTTCTCGCCAGTATGAGCGGCCTCGGCGAGCGCGTCGACCACGTCCTCGGCCGGGACGTCGGCGACAACGCACTCGATTTTGACCTTCTGGTGGAGATCGATTGTGTACTCCGAGCCGCGCCAGCTACCCTTCTTTTCGGGCTGGCTACCCCGGCCCGAGACGTTGGTGACCGTCAGCGAGGCGGCATCGATCTCGGCGAGCGCGGTTTTAGCCGCGCCCAACTTTTCGGGACGAATGACTGCATCCACCATCTTGATGCCGCCGTCGTTCGGCTCGCCACCGTCGGTTCGGAGTGCAGTTTCATCGCTTTTCGCCGCGAGTTGTGACTGTTCGTTCACAAACCCCCCACTGAAATAGATAAATATAGTGGTATGGGCTTGTGCAATGTTTCTCTTTATAAATATATCGAGAGGTTCGGTCGACGGCGAGTGCTGCGGCTATGGGGAACTAAGTCGAAAACGATAACAGCGGGATGGAACGGAATTGAATGTGAGTATACCGTTCCGTGGGGGTGGTGGCTACAAGCAGAGGATGTCAGCGAATGGAGTGCCCCGGTGTGGTGTCAGGGTGCCACCGTCCATCGATGGTTGGGACGACGAGTCGGTTGTCGAGCTTAGACCGCCTCCGTACCGTCGTTGCCGGTGCGGACCTGCACCGCGTTCTCGACGTCCATCACGAAGATCTTGCCGTCGCCCGGCTCGCCGGTGTTGGCCGCATCGCGGATCGCCGCGACGACGTCGGCGGCGGGCACGTCGGCGACAACGCACTCGATTTTGACCTTCTGGTGGAGGTCGACCGTGTACTCCTCGCCACGCCAGCTGCCTTTCTTGGCGGGTTGGCTGCCACGGCCCGAGACGTTGGTGACCGTCAGCGATGGGGCACCGACCTCTGCGAGTGCCTGTTTGACTGCACCGAGTTTCTCGGGGCGAATCACCGAGATGATCATCTTGAGCTGGGAGTCAGCGGGTTCGCCGCCGTCGGTTCGGATCTCGTACTCGTCGGTGGTCATGCCGGAGCCGTCGGTGACGACGCGGTCGCCACCGAACTCGGGGTAGGTTTCGACGCCGTGTTCGGAGGCATCGAGGCCTTCCTGTTCGTGTTCGGGAGTGACCCGAGCTTCACCGATCGCTTTGAACGCACCGAAGACGATGGCGGTCGTGAGGATCGTCCAGACCGTGATGACTGCAACACCCACGACCTGTGGGACGATGAGATCGGGCTGGAAGCCGTCGACGTGAACGAACGGGAGTGCGAGGATGCCCAGGACACCGGCCGAGCCGTGGACCGGGAACACCGCACAGACGTCGTCGATCTTGAGTTTGTCCGAGACGAACTCGAAGACGAACGGAAGCTGGACACCAGCGAGGAACGCGACTGCGATTGCGCCCCACCAGGTGACCAGATCCGTGATCCCCGTCACGGCGACGAGGCCTGCCAGCAGACCGTTGGCGACGTACAGGGTGTCGACCTTCCCGTTAGTGAACAGGGATGCTGCGGCCGAACCGACTGCGCCAGCGGCCATCCCGAGGGTGGTTGCGAGTGCGACCTGCCCGACGACACCGTAGCCGTCGAGGACGAGTTCGCCGCCATCGACCGCGAAGACCGTCGCGGTCGTGCCGACGTTGAAGCCGTACCAGCCGAACGCGAGGATGAGCGTCCCGAGGACGGCAAAGGTCAGCGAGTGACCGGGGATGACGTTCGTCGAGCCGTCGGCGGCGTAGCGGTCGAGGCGCGGGCCGATCATGTAGGCCGCGGTCAGCCCAGCGATACCGCCCATCGCGTGGACGACCATCCCGCCTGCGAAGTCGAGGAAGCCGAGTTGTGCGAGGAAGCCGTCACCGTACCACGATATTCCGGAAACGACCGGGTAGATGACCGCCGAGATGGCGATCGTGTAGGTCACGTACGCACGGAGTTTCGCGCGGCCAGCGATTGCCCCGGAAACGATCGTCGCCGCCGTCATCGCGAAGACGGCTCCGAACAGCCAACTGTTGATCCAGTCGCCGTCCGAAAGGTCTCCTGCAAAGGAAAAGCCGCTCCCACCAGCGATTCCCTCGATCCCGAAGCCGACGAGAAAGTAGGCGAGCACGCCAACGCCCCAGGTCAGTAGGTTCTTGGTCAGCTGGTTGGCGACGTTCTTCGAGCGTACCTGCCCTGCCTCAAGCATCGCGAAGCCGGCGTGCATGAAGAAGATCAGGAAACAGACCACTGCAACCCACATCAGGTTCACACCTTCTGCGAGTACAGATGGGTCGACCGTCATAGTCGACCCTCCATCGACTCACCGAACATGGTTTGACAATCCAGTACTATTCCGCGTCCGATACCTGTGTTTGTGCTCTGAATCACGATAGAGACTCATGGAGCGGATATATATAATGGTGTTCGTTGACAAATGCTGAAATCACTCTTTATTAATAGACAAGCGTCAAATCTTGGATTGGATAATATGTATATAAGGGTGCACATAGTGTAGTTGTACGTCAATATTTGCCGAACAAATTGACATCCGTTTTGACAATACACTGACAGGAACGGACGCAAAACGCGAGCGACACACCCCAGGCGCGCGCAGCCACGTCGACAGCGGCCCTCGTGACTGTGACGGATTCCTACGACTCGGTGACGATGATGAAGTAGGACACTGTCGACGACTACGGACAATGAATGGGAAAATCGTCGACTACCAAGGAAAACCCACCTGTGATGTGAAAACAACAGAAACGAAACCGATGTCGACCTACGATTCGACCAAGCGGAGACGAAACCGAAAATCGGTCTGCTCGTGGCCTATTCGGGCTTCAGACCTTCGTTTTTCACGCGCATGACACCCTCGCCGTCGGCGAGGTTTGGTGCGTCGACGAGTCGAACGATGCGTTTGTCGGCCTTCGACTTGCGGAGGTAGATGCGGAACGTCGAGGTGTGGCCCAGAATGTTGCCACCGATCGGCTGGGTGGGGTCGCCGAAGTACGAGTCGGGGTTCGCCGCCACCTGGTTGGTGACCAAAATTCCGGTGTTGAACAGATCACCGATTCGCATGAGGTCGTGGAGGTGTTTGTTCAGTTTCTGCTGGCGCTCGGCGAGTTCTCCGCGGCCAACGTACTCGGCGCGGAAGTGCGCGGTCAGCGAGTCGACACAGACGATGCGGACGGGCCATTCGGTTTCCTCGTGTTCGCCGGCGAGCTCCTTTGCTTTCTCTGCAAGCAGGATCTGGTGGTTGGAGTTGAACGCCTTGGCGACGTGGATGCGATCGAGGAAGTCGCCGACGAGTGCCTCCATCGTCTCGTCGTCATCAATACTGCCCTCCATTTCTCTGTCTTCGAGGGTCGCTTCGAGAATCTCGTCGTCGAGCCCGCGAACCATGTCGTCGATTCGCTCGGGGCGGAACGTGTCTTCGGTGTCGATGAAGATACACGAGCCGCGAAGCCCGCCGTGTTCGGGCGGTAGTTGGACGTTAACCGCCATCTGGTGGGTAACCTGTGACTTCCCGGCGCCGAACTCGCCGTACACCTCGGTGATCGACTGCGTTTCGAGGCCGCCGCCAAGCAGTTCGTCGACCTCGTCGATCTGCCACGAGAGCTTGCCGATTGTCTCACGGCGTTCAAGCACGGTCGCACCGGTCTCGAAGCCGCCGACGTCCGCGGCGTCACGCGCGGCGTTGATGATATCGGCGGCGGTACTCGAACCGATATCGGCCGTGTTCGACAGTTCGCCAGGGGAGGCGACAGCAATCGACTGGTAGTTTTCGTAGCCAGCGTCGATGAGTTTGTCCGCCGTAGCTGGTCCGACACCGGGGAGAGTTTCGAGATCGTCATCTGCCATTGTACACCGAGATTACCTGCTTTCGTACATAAACCCTCGTTAACTGCACGGTGAAAGTGAAACTGCCCGAGCGTCAAACGGGATTGGTGCGGTCGACAGCGCTCCGTAAGTTGGGGTGAGAAGATCCGGGGCAGCTTCGAGAGAGACTACTCCCAGGGGTAGCGACCGGGCTGGGAGGGCCAGAGCGGATACCAGTAGCGCTCGTCGTCCTCGATCCCCAGTTCGCCGTCGAGCACCGACTGAAGTTTGAACTCGGTTTTGTTGTCGCGTTCGTGGTCGCCTTTCGGAACGAACGGGTAGTAGCCCCCACGCCGGAACGAGTAGATCCAGTAGGCGTGGTCGGTGTCGCTTTTATCAAAGGCGAAGACGGCGGCCAGAAGTCGGGAGCCGTACCCCTGTTCGATGAAAGTATCGGCCGCGAAGTGGATGCTCGTCAGCAAGTCTTCGGGGTCGCTGTCGTCGAGAATCACCCAGTTGTAGCCGTGGTTGTCGGCGTGCTGTCGGTAGGTCGTCCCCGTCTCTTCAGCACCGGCTTCGAGAATCGATTCGACCTCGTCGACCATCTCGCCGAAGTCGGTGCTGTCGACCGACGAGAAACAGAGCGCGGCCGTCCCGGCGTTCTGGTAGCCGAGATCGGCCTCCATCGTCACGTAGGCGGTCGACATGCCGAACAGATCCTCGGGGTCGGCATCGCTGGTCGCGTCGGCCTCGGCGCTGACCCCCAGGATCGACCGCACCGTATCCATCAGTCCCATACGCCACGATTGTCGGCCAAAGCTAAAACCACCGTTGTCTCTGTTTTTGAAACGCTGACTGTCAGCGAGCAAGTTCGCTCTGGCGTTCCAATCAGTTCCCTACTTCTCCCAACGGGAGCCATTACCACAACCGTCCGGTAGCCAAACCGGAGTAAGGTGTATATACCATTGTACGGTGGCACGAAAGCGCAGGGAAATGCCACCACCATCCGGGCACTCACGCCGAGCGGCTCGTGCCGATCTGTCACGCAGACAGGTTCTCGCCGGGGTGTCGACGCTCGCTGCGGGCACGACGCTGGGCTGTCTCGGCGGCGACAGCCAGCGACTCAGTCTCGCTGTCGGCCCCAGCGACAGCCGAAGCCATCGCGCCGGACGTGCGCTCTCGGTCGCTGTCGACCGCCACAGCGACGATCTCACACTGGGCGTCGAATCGGTCGAGGGCGCGAGCGAACGGCTGTACGCCGCCAGCGCGGGTGACCACTCGATCGTCGCCGGCGACAACCCGACCGTCCACCGCGCGTACGAAGACCGCGGCGTATTCGATCTCGATCCGATCGACGAACTCCCCCACCAGGGGTTCGCCTACGGCCGACTCGATCACTACTGGCTGACCGTGGGCGACGAGGTCGACTCGATCGATGACCTCGACGACCAAACCCTGTATCCCGGCCAACCCGGAGAGCCGAGCCGACTGGCGACCGAACGACTCCTCGGTGAGGCCGACCAGTGGGAGGAAGATAGAATCGACAACCGGCCACGCGAACAGGTCGCGGCGGCGCTCGACGACGAGATCGACGTCGTCGTCGGGGTCGAACGTAACGGTCGTGAGCTGGCACCGTGGTGTCGACAGATCGACGAGCGCGCTGGCCAGCGACTCAGCACGGTCGACCCTGGCGATGCGTTCGGCGAAGCCATCGACGAGATACCGACAGCGGCCAGCGCCGAGATCGAGCCGACCGGCTGGGAGCGCGCCGAGTTGGCCGACTCGGTCGACGGCTGGTCGGTGGCGCTCCAGTGGCTCGTTTCACGCGAAGCCGACAGCGAAGCGGTCGCCGAACTGGTGTGGATCGCCCACGAACACACCGAGACGATCCGGACGGTCGACGGGGTGGCGCTCGATCACTCGGATCCTGAAACGCTCGCCCAGAGCGTTATGCGGGCCCATCCGGTCCACGAGGGCGTCGTCTCGGTGTTCGAAGAACTCGATGGCTGGGACGACGACTGGAGAGTCGGTGATGCAGCCGACTGACCAGCGCGTTCGCAGCGAGACGACCATCCAGAGCGACCAGCACGACGACCACGGACTGTTCGTCGGAGTCGGTCGACGTGGGGTTCGGCTGGCGACGGGATTGCTGTGGGTCGCCGTTGGGATATACGTCTGGGTTCGACCCATCGGCACCGAGCCGTACACGGTCGCCGTCGTCGGACTCGCCGTTGGCCTCGGGATCGTGGCGACACTGTTCGGCGATCGGTCGGGATCGGTCGACAGCGAGACCAACTCGAACAACGGACGCCACGAGTCGTGGGGCGATCGCTGGCCGTGGACTGTTCGCTGGCCGTCGGCTGATCGCTGGCCGTGGGCCGAGCGACTCCTCTGGATCGGTTGTCTGGTCGGACTCACCGCAGCGTCGGTTGTACTCGCAGTGTCTCTCGACAGCACGGCCAGCCAGTCGACACTCACACCGATCACGTCGACCACGCTCGTCGCGGCTGTGCTGCTGGCTGGCTGTCTGTTCACTCTCTTCGGGCGTCTCTACGGTGCCACCGCGGGGCTGGTCGCGGCCCTCGGTATCGGCGCCACCGCGGCGAGTGGGTCGCCGCAGGCGGTCGTCGAGACGCTGGTGGTCGGGCACGCGGGCGTCTACGGCCCGCTGACGCAGGCGACCGCGGTGTGGTTCGCACCGGTCTGTCTGCTGGTCGGACTCTGGCGGGCAACTGGCGCGTGTGACCGATGGGTCGACGGGCGGTCGAGACGCTCGCTGCTGGCGCTCGGCTGTGTGGCCGTGCTAATCGCGTGGCAGGCGAGCGGGACCCCGTATTTAACTGTCGGCGGCGCGGCGGCAGGGCCGCTGGCACTGGCGTGGGTGGTCTCGTCGGCCACCAGCGGGCGACCGACCCTCGACGACGCCGAGTGGGGTGGACCCGCAATCATCGTCGGGGTGCCCTTCGCTGTGATTGCCGTGGTGGGTGTGGGGATGGGTCGACCGCTCGGACCTGCACTGGTCGCGGGCTGTCTGGTGGCCGTCGTGGGCTGTGCCCTCGGTCCGTTCACCAGGAGGGTGCCCGGCTCGACCGAGCCATTGCCGGGCGAGCTCCGGGCGGGGGTCGGTGCCGTCGTCGACGGCTCGATGGTCGGACTGCGGCTGTTCGTACGGACAATCGTGCTCGTGGCGACGGTCGGCGGTATCGTCGGTGTCATAGAGTGGACGATCGTCCCGACAGAGCTGTTGGCCACAGTCCTTCTGCTCTCGGTGGGCGAGCCTATCGTGGCTGCCGTCGGACTCGCTTTCTTCTGTGCCCTGTTGGGGGCGGCATTTTCGCTGCTGGCGGGCTATATCCTCAGCGTGCTCGCCGTTCCGCTGTTGCAGTCACTGGCGTCGATGTCGACGCTCACTGCCCATCTCGTGGTCCTGTATGCGGTGGTCGTTGGAGTGGTAGCGGGGCCGTGGATTCGTCGCTGGACTGTCGAACTGAGAACCCGAACAACGAGATTATGAGCGTCGAAGAGCTCTGAACACACGATGTGGCCACTTGGACACGCCGCGGTCGCCTATCTCTGTGCGGTCGGCTACGGTCGCACCCGCCGGACGAGCCCACTGCCGGATCTCAGTATCGTTGCCCTCCTTTTCGGGAGCCAGCTCCCCGATCTGATCGACAAACCGCTGGCGTGGTATCTGGGGGTGCTGCCGACCGGCCGGAGTCTGGCCCACTCGTTGTTGCTGATCGGACCGGTAGTGGCGGTCGGTTGGTGGCTCTCGGCACGCGTCGACCGCCCCGAATACGGCCTGGCGTTCGCAATCGGCGCGCTCTCGCATCTGGCGGTCGACACGCTGCCGGTGGTGTGGGGAGCGGCCGATCCGGCGATGCTGGTCTGGCCCTTGCTCGCGCTCGAACCCTACCCCGACGGTGCGCCGACGATCGTGGCGCTGTTGCTTGACTCGCTCGATGATCCGTACTTCCTCTCGGAGTTCGCTCTCGCGGCGGTCGCGGGGCTCGTCTGGCAGCGCGAGGGATACCCGGGAGTCGCGGCGATCCGACGTCGACTCGCGGCGCTCGATACGAGATAAACGGAGAGCAGATTTATAAACAGAGACGCAGTGTTATAGCGGCTTTATAAAGAGAGACGCGGTGTTATACATAGAAATGCGGCGTCACTGGTCGTTCATCGCTTCGCTGGCGATGTTGCGGCCACGCGAGTTAAGCGTGACTTCGCGGCGAACCCGGACTTCTTCGACGATATCGAGTTCGACCAGTCGCTCGAACACCGATTCGACCCGGTCGACGTCCATGCCGAGAAACGAGGGGATCTCGAACGGCGAAACCCCCGAGTACAGGGCCATCAGCACTTCCTTATCGGACTCCGAGAGGTCGACGTTGGTCTGGCTGCGGCGTTCGCCCTCGGCGAGGAACGACTGGAGGAACATACAGATGCGTTTGGGGCCGGTCAGATGCGTCTGGACGCTGGTTTCGCCTTCGACGTGGGTGACCTGAATGACGACCCGCTTTTCGCCGTCGACCGTTCGCTGTTCGGCCTCGACCGCGCTGATGTCGTCGAGATCCAGCCGGACAAACGAGCCGCTTTTCAAGGCCGCGGCGATGGCGTCGTCTTCGACTTTCAGGCGGGCTTTCTCCCACTCAGTGTCCTGGACGACGCCGCCTGCGACCGCTGGGTGTTTGGCCTGGGCGACCTTCTGATCCAGCATCGATTGATAAATCGAGCGTTGGAACTCCTCGTGGTCGGCCGCCGAAATCAACAGCACGTTGTTGTCGATTTTGAGGCTCAGATAGCTCGAAACCTGTGCGATCGTCTGGTTCGGATCGTGTCGACCGCCGAGACCCTGGATTTTCTGCAGCGGAATCGTCCGCTTGCCATCGTTACTCGCGAGGATGATCCGACGGTTCGACAGCAGAATCCGGCCCTGTGTCCACGAAACGTCGTTGATCGTCCGGCCGTCCTTGACGGCCTGGGCGAACCGTCCTTTGGTATCAAGTATTTTGTACTCGCTCTCACTCATGCCTTGTCACTCCCCCCAACCGGCAGTCGTGACAGACCATTGGAAATGGGGTACCTTAGTGTTCACTGTCGCCCCCGGAACTTCGAGACGGCCGCAAAGGCACGCTTGCGCACCTGTTTGCTGTCGTCCTCGGTGAGTTTTTGGATTTTGTCGGCCGACCGCTGGCCGCCGATCTGGCCGAGCACGTAGACGGCTTTCGCGCGCGCCTCGTCGACCCCGCTTTCGGAGACGAACTCGAGGAGCCGCGTCTCGACGGGCGTGCCGCCCATCTCCGAGAGGCTGGTCGCGGCGAACTGTGCGGTCGCGCTGTCGTCGCTTTCGAGCGCGTCGACGAGCACCTCGATCGTCTCGGGGTCGGGCTCGGAGACGACGCGGCCCAGAAACCAGGCCGCGTTGCGCCGCTGTCGGCGCTGATTACTCTCGTCGAGAATCTCGACCAGCGGCCGAACGGTGGCGGCGTCGGAGTCTTTGAGCTCCGAAACCACCGTCTCGCGGATCTGGTGGCTCTGTTGGGTCGGCGCGTTCGACAACAGTTCGATGATCGAAAACACCGCCGCGCTGCGGACGGCCGAACTCTCGTCGGCCAGCGCGTCGGCCAGTGGCTGGACGGCCGCGACGGAGCCAGCCTGGCCGAGCGAGGAGGCAGCGATCCGCCGAATCGCGGTGTTCGGATCGTCGAGCATCTCCAACAGCGCCGACAGTGCTTGATCGGAGCCAATCGACGCCAGCGCGACCGCCGCCTCGTGGCGGACGTCACCGCTGGGGTCCGAAAGCCGTTCGATCAGCGCCGGTACCGCCCGTGGGTGATCGAGTACCCCGAGCGCCGCACAGCATCGAATCCTGACCTGTGGGTTCTCGTCCGAAAGCGCATTGACGAGCGACGGAATTGCCGACGCCTCGCCGAGCTGGCCGAGCGCGCTGGCGGCCGCCATGCGGAGTTCGGGGACATCGGACGTCAGCGCGTCGGCGAACTTCTTGGCGGTCGCCCAGTCGGCACCCTCGCGAATCTTCGACCCGGTGATTTTGATCAACAGCTGTTCGACCGCCTCCGCACCGATCTTGTCGAGCCCGTCGACCGCGGCCGACCGCACCTCCTCGTTGTCGTCGGTCACTGACACCGAGACGAGCGCCTCGATCGAGTCGGTATCCGAGGTGTCGGCGACCTCGCCAACCAGGCTGGCCGACCGGGCGCGAACCGCGGGACTGTCGCTCTCCAAAAGCAGATCACGCAGGCCGTCGAGATCACCATCGCGCGCGAGATGGTAGAGCGACATACCTACGGCTCCTCCGGCGTGTAGCGGTAGATCCGACACCGCTTGTCGACCGGCTCGAAATCGCCGCGGATCTCTTGGGGGACGGTTTCGGTCATCCCGACGACGAGATAGCCGCCGGTCCGAAGCGAGGACGTGAGCGTGTCGAACACCGGCAGCTTGTACTCGCTGTCGATATAAATGAGCAAATTTCGACAGAAGATCAGATCGTAGTTGCGTTTGGGGCCGTCTTGGACCAGATCGTGGCGCTCGAAACAGATCTCGCGGCGGATCTCGGGTTTGACCGTGAACTCGTTGTCCGAAACGTCGACGTACTGGTCGGGGCTGTCGAGCAGGCTCAGCTCCTCGCCGATATCAGTGGTTCGGGTGGTAGTGTACGTGCCCGCGCGAGCGTTTTCGAGCGCCTCGTCGCTGATATCGGTGCCGATCACCGAGAGCCGCGAGGCGTCGATCTTTCGGTCATCGAGCGCGAGCATATACAGCGAGTAGGGCTCGCGGCCGTCCGCACAGGGCGCACTCCAGGCTTTGACCCTGGAGTTGTCATCGGTCAGCGTGCGGAGGACCGGCCGCAACGCCTCCCACATCTTGCCATTCCGGAAGAAGTTGGTGACGTTGATCGTCAGCGAGTCCATTAGCGCCTCCTTCTCGTCGGGATTGTCCGTGAGAGCCGATAGATACGCGTCGTAGCTGTCGACGCTTTGGCGACGCATTCGGGCGCTGATCCGCCGGTCGAGATACGCCTCGTTGTAGTACTCGGGCTCGAAGTCGACCTCGTCCTGAATATGGCTGATGACGCGCAGAAAACCGTCGGTGTCGGCGATGGTCATAGCGTCACCACGTCGAGCACTGCGACCACGTCACCGTCGCCCAGGACGGCCGTGCCGCTAAGCCCCGGAATCCCGCTCAGAACGCCTTCGAGCGGTTTGACCACAACCTCTTCTTGGTCGATAACGCGGTCACAGTGGAGTGCGACCCGGCGTTTTTCGTCCCTGATCCGCAGCAGCATTCCGTCGCCGTTGACGCTGCTGGGCTCGTTGAGCACGTCACTGAGCCGGAGCACGGGGTAGATGTCGTCGTCGTGTTCGATGATCTCCTTGCCGTTGGTCTCGCTGATCGCCCTCGCGCGGGTTACCTCGGCGATGTTTTTGACCGGAATGCCGTACTCGGTGCCGCCAATCTCGACGAACATCACTTTGACAATCGCCACCGTCACCGGGAGTCGGAGCCGAACGACAGTTCCTTCGCCGAGTTCGCTGTCGACGGTCACCGTTCCGTCGAGCTGTTTGACCGTGTTGTGGACGACGTCCATCCCGACGCCACGGCCACTGACGTCGGTGACCTCCTCGGCGGTCGAAAAGCCGGGGTGGAAGATGAGCTCGTAGATCTCCTGGTCGTCCATTAGCTCCAGTTCCTTTCGGGTTTTGACACCCTTCTCGATGGCTTTCTCCTTGAGTATCTCCTTGTCGAGGCCCGCCCCGTCGTCGGCGACCTCGATGGTGACGTGATCGCGCTCGCGTGTCGCGGTCAGCGACACCGAGCCGGTTGGCGCTTTGCCGACCTCCTCTCGTTTCTCGGGTGGTTCGACCCCGTGGTCGACTGCGTTGCGCAGGATGTGAATCAGGGGGTCGCGGATCTCGGTCAGGATGGTTCGGTCGAGTTCGATATCCGAGCCCGAAACGCTGAAGTTGACTTTCTTTCCCGTCTCGCGGGCCACATCCCGAACAAGTCGTGGGAAGGTGTCGACGACCTTCGACAGGGGGATCAGCCGCATATCCATCGCCGTGTTCTGGAGGTTGGCGGTGATCTTGTCGAGTTCGTCGAGGTTGTCCGAATCCATTCCGGCAGCCTCCATCTCGCGGCGGAGTTTGATCCGGCTCGTCACCAGCTGTTCGACCAGACTGTACAGTTCGTCGAGCTGGTCGACGTCGACCCGCACGGAGGCGATGTTGGTGCCGTCCTTTTTCGAGCGGTTCGGTGCCGACCGGCCATCCGAGGAGTCGTCCGAATCATCCGCCGAGTCGCCGTCGTCACTGTCGGTGGCGTCTGTATCGGCTGTCGAGTCCGCGGTGTCCGACCGGCCGACTTCCAGGCCGACCGCCTCCGAGGCGGTCATCGGCTCGTCTACCACAGTGGTCGCCGGGACGACGGTGACCGATTCGACCTTGCTGAGCGCCTCGAGGCCGCTTTCGATCGCCTCGTCCGACGAATCGACCAGGTAGAGGTCGAACGTCTCGTCGAACTCGCCCTCTTCGACCGTTTCTCGCTCGGGTTCGATAGCGAACGTCTCGTAGGCGTCCTCGACTGCCTGCAACACGAAGATGGCGTCGACGCCCTGCATCGCTGATTCGCCGAGACCGACGGTCGCCCGGAAGACAGCCTGGCCGGTATCGATCTCGGCGTCGACCAGTGACTCCGGCAACTCGATCTCCGAGGCCGCGGCAGTCGACTGCGCGGGCGTTGGGGCCGACTGTGGATCGGCGGTCGAGTCGACCGAGCCGTCGCCGGTCGTTGTGGTCGCGGTTTCGTCGTCGGCAGCACTCGTGGCCGAAGCCGAACCACCGGCGGGCTCGCTGCCGGGGACGGTGCCGGTTTCGATCAACTCGCGGAGATCGGCCTCGATATCCGAGGCGTCAAGCGAGGTCTCGCCGCTCTCGGCGATGTCGTCGATCATCGCGCCGAGATAGTCGACGCCGTCGAACAGCAGATCCATGAGATCGGGCGAGATATCGATCTCTCCGGCACGGATCTCGTCGAGCAGGTCTTCCATCTCGTGGGCCAAATCGCTGACCGACTCGTAGCCCATCGCCGCGCCGTTGCCTTTCAGCGTGTGGGCCGTCCGGAAGATCTGATCCATCGCCTCGGGGTCCGAGGGATCCGATTCGAGTGCTAACAGTGCATTGTTGAGGTCGGTAATGCCCTCCTCGCTTTCGGCGACGAAGGCTTTGCGGTGTTCTTCACTCATTTAAACCAGCTCGCTGATCGTTTTCGCGACGTCGTCGAGATGACAGACAGTGTCGATACAGCCGGATTCGACCGCTCGTTTCGGCATTCCATAAATAACACAGCTCTCTTCGTTTTGGGCGATCGTCCGCCCGCCTGCAGCCTGAATCGCACAGATCCCCTCCGCGCCGTCGGCTCCCATTCCGGTCAGAATCACGCCCGTCAGCGGATCGGTGATCGTCTCGGCGGCCGACACCATCGTGACGTTGACCGCCGGCATTACCGAGTGGCCGAGATCGTCGTCGATCAGGCCGACACGGATCCGGCCGCGACGGTAGTTCGTGATCTCGAGGTGTTTGCCTCCCTTTGCCACCAGCGCCTCGCCAGCGCCGATTCGGGCCCCATCTTCGGCCTCGCGAACCGCATACCTGCTGGCCCCGTCGAGCCGGTCGGCAAACCGCGAGGTGAACGCCTCGGGCATGTGCTGGACGATCAGAACGCGACAGTCGCCGGTCGGGAGGTTGGCCATTACCTGTTCGACCGCGTTCGGTCCGCCCGTCGACGAGCCGATGATGACCGTGCGTGTGTCGTCGAACTCGTTAGCGTCGGCCCGTGGGCTGCCGGTTGGACCGGTCGTACTGGCCGACGAGGAGGTCGCCGCCGGTGTGGCTGGCGTCGACTGGTCGAGCTGACTGGCCCGTTCGAGGTCGGCGTCGGCGACCGTCTGGATCGTCGAGATCAGCTGATCGCCCAGCCGCGAGACGCCCATCGACACCTCACCGCCGGGTTTGGCGAAGAAGTCGACCGCGCCCTTTTCGAGCGCCTCGAAGGTGACCTCGGCGTCGTCGTCGGTGTACGCACTCAACATGAGTACGGGCGTCGGCTGGTCGGCCATAATCCGCTCGACAGCCTCGATACCGTTCATTTTCGGCATTTCGAGGTCCATGGTGACGACGTCCGGCTTCGTGTCGGCGATCACCGACAACGCCTCCTGGCCGTCTTTGGCCTCGCCGACGACCGGAATCCCGCCCTCGTCGAGTAGGTCGGTTATCAACCCGCGCATGAACCGCGAGTCGTCGACGACGACCGTTCGTGGCGTGCGCATCACCCCCACCTCGAAGCCGAGAGTCGAACGCCCAGCCGAGGCTCGCCCGACCGACGTTCGGTTCGCGTTGGCTTGCTCCACATTGTGAGAACGTACATAAACCCCGAGAATAAACCCACCGACCCGATAATCATGGCTGATAATTTATTGGACAGAGTTAACTATTCGAGCCCGACAGAAGGCGTATGGCACAGAGCGAGCCGTCCACTGAGGACGACGCGACCGGTGTAAGCGGCGGTGCGCAGGTTCTCGAGTTCGGTCTCGGCGACGAGACGTACTGTCTGGACATCGACGTCATCGACGAGATCGTCGACGCTGGCCAGCTGACACGGATTCCGAACTCGCCGGCGCACGTCGAGGGCGTCATGGATCTTCGCGGCCGGACAACCTCGATCATCAATCCGAAAACCGTCTTCGACATCGACCAGACGGGCGAACGGAACCGAATTATCGTCTTTGATCCCGACGCGGTTGGTGACCAGGGGACGATCGGCTGGATCGTCGACGAAGTGTTTCAAGTCACTGATATTACGGCCGACGACGTCGACGAGACGACGACTGCCAACGACGAAAACGTCCACGGTATCGTCAAAGGCGACGACAAATTCGTCGTCTGGGTCGACCCAAACATCGTGAGTGAGTGATAAACAATCCTGAATGTTAAGTCAATAATACGGTTGATACCGCACGTCGGTTCGTGTGATCGACGCCGCTTTATTCTCAGTTATGAGAACTGGGCGGGAATGCTTATTTAGAAAAGCCCCACCAGTTGTCTTATGCGTGTCTCAAGCGGCGTCGATGGCTTCGATTCACTCATCGACGGCGGCTTTCCATCCGACCGACTGTACGTACTCAGCGGTCCGCCGGGGAGCGGAAAAACGACGTTTTCGGCACAGTTCATGGCGTCGGGAGCGGCTGCTGGCGAGACAAGCCTCTACGTGAGTATGCATGAGACGCGCAGTGGGATTATTGCAGATATGGCGTCGTACGATTTCGGCTTCGAAGAAGCGCTCGAATCCGACTCGATCACGTTTCTCGACGCGCTGTCGTCGGAGGGTCGACGCTTTTTCGGCGGCCCCGGCGAGAAGATGGATCGGACGAACGTCACGAACCGGCTGGCGGGCTTTATCAACTCCCGAGATATCGATCGGGTCGTCATCGATTCGACGATGTTGCTTCGGTATCTGTTCGATAACAGTGAGACGACGCTGATGCGGTTTCTGACCGCGATCAAACGTACCTCGGCGACGACGCTGTTGGTCTCCGAGATGACCGATCCATCGGCGTACGCCGACGAGCACTTTTTGGCTCACGGTGTCGTCTTCTTCCACAACTACCACGAGGACGACGGCATGCACCGCGGAATCCAGGTCATCAAAATGCGCGGGACCGACACCAACACCGAGATCCATACGCTCTCGTTCGGAGCCAACGGACTCGAAATAACGGCAGGAACGCCGGTGAAATAACGTGTACGAATCGACGTTCTCGGTCGACTGGACGGACCTCCCGCGAGACGAGGCGGTCGAACGTGCCTACGCGCTCGGTGTGGCCGCGGCGTGTGGCTACGACCACCGCGAGGAGTACGGCCAGCTGACCGACGCCGCCGACAGTTCGTACGACCGAAGCCTCATCGAACTCTCGTTCGACCAGGGCCGGAGCCAGGCGCTCCAGTTGGAGGCCTCCGGCAGCGCGTCGGACGAGATATGGAGTCAACTCGTTGACTCCGCACGCGCGTCGACGGCGAAAAGCGAGGGAGCCAACGGCGGGATACCGGACGCACTCGGGCCCGCCGACCTGCTCAACCGAGCCGGACAGGCAGAAGGGCTGCCCGACTCGTTGGGCAAACCATCGTTTTTATCCAAGGATGGTAAAGATAATGCGTAAGCCATCCGTTCGTTCACTCCGTTGGCCCCGCAGTGCGACAGTACCGTCTGGAGACAGCGACCCTCACCTGCCCACCAAACGCACGTGAGTCACCCACCCCTACAGAGATCCCACCACAACACATGTCCGTAAAGGAACTCCCGCTCGCGCCGACGCTCACTGACTCGAAGAGCGTCGTCATTGCTGGCCCTCCGATGAGCGGGAAGTATGACCTCATGCACCGCATTCTCGGCGCTGCAGGCCAGCAGGCGATCGTGCTTTCGACCGGCCACGACGCCGAGCGCGTCCGCACGGATTACACCGAGACCACCGGTCGCGATCCCGATTCGGTCGCCATCGTCGACTGTGTGACCCGCGAACGGGGCGTCGACGTCGACGACAGCGAACTGACGAAGTACGCTTCGTCGCCAAAGAACCTTACCGAACTCGGTGTGAAGTTCACCGAACTCGCCGAGAACTGGGAGTCGGACTCCGAAATCGCAGTGGGGCTCCACTCCCTGTCACAGCTGTTGATGTACTGGGATGCCGATCGGATCTACCAGTTCGTCCGCGTGCTGTTGGGTCGAACCCGAAACCAGGGTTGGCTGACTGTCGCGGTCATCAACTCGACGATGCACGACGAACGCACGCTCCACACCCTGTTGGACCCGTTCGACACGGTCGTCGACACCCGGACCACCGATGAGGGCTGGGAGATGCGGGTTCGTGACCGCAGTTCAGCGCCCTCGCAGTGGGAACCGTTCTAAGGGCTCGAACGCGGTGGCATCCGAACCGTTGTACCCAGTGGCCTGACTATCTGTCTGGAGCGAATACCAACTCAGTTAGGTCCAATCTTTTTGCCCGCTACGGCCATACTACGTAGTAAGGCACCGGGACCACCCACGGGCTGTCTCCCCCCACAGCCGGTGGATCGACCATCCCCCCTAACCCGGTGCTGTGCTGGCCCCGCTATTTGGCTCGGCAGGATTCCCCCTTCTGCCACGCCAGCAATCCCCTCCTTCCCCCGGTTTTACAGGACGAATCCAGCTCCTCTCCACGGTTCTTACAGTACCGCCGTGCGACTGTTCACCCAGTGTCCGTTTGTATCCGTGTTACGAGCGTTCGGCGTCAGCCACGCGCTGCCGTAGGCATTCGATCCGACGCTCGGTCGACGGATGGGTCCGAAACGGACCGGTCGCGTGTTCCCGGTCACTCGGTGGCAGAATGTCGAGTGCGCCGACCGACTGTTCCCATTCGCGGAGATCGACCGACGGTCGCTGGCGCTGCTTATCGATGGTTTCGAGGGCGACAGCGAGCGTCGCTGGCGAACCGGTGAGGGCGACCGCGCCTGCATCGGCAGCCCACTCGCGTCCCCGTGAGAGAATCGCCACCCCGAACTGCCCGTACCATTTGAGCAGTCCGAGCCAGATGTTCAAAACGTAGTCGCCCGGTTTGGTGGGGTTGTCGTCGATCAACTCCTCGGTCATCAACACTGGCATCAGTACCGAGCCCATGATCCGACTATCTGCATTGACGAGATGGCTTACTTCGTGGGCGAGTACGGCTGTCACTTCCTCATTGGAAAGGATCTCGATGAGACCGGTTGAGACCACGATCACGGCCGCGGAGCCAGAGCCGAGTGTGAATGATTCGGGCCGGTCGGAGTCGGTAATCCGAAGCGTTGGGGCTGGTACGTCGGCCTGTTGGGCGAGTCGACGAGTCGTTTCGACGAGCGATGAGTGAGACTCGGCAGCGGGCTCGCTACCGTCGAGAAGTTGGTCGCGGAGCGTACCGACCTCGCGGCGCGCAGCAGCGACCGTCGACCAGATCGCCAACACGGCACCCAAACACAGGATCACCACCAACCCGGAGAACATCAGTTCAAGTGAGGAAAACAGCCGTTCGAGGACCGCAACGGTCTCGACCACTAACGTGTACAGACAGCCGAGCCAGACGAAAAGAATGACCACCGGAGCCCGAGGGAATCGCTGGCTAACTCGGTCGGCAAGCGAGTAGAGGACGGCCCAGCCGACGAGGATAGTAGCTACGAGTGAACTAACTGCAAGCACGGCCGGTGACACCTGGAGAAACGCCGAGAGCCGTGGCACAGCGACGAGAAATTCGGCGAGTCGACCGAACAGGCCGAACAGCACGAGCCCGAGGAGACCGCCGATAACGGTCACAACGAGCGTGACCGCAACCGTGAACGTCCCAAGAATTCCGAGGGCAACGAGTGTACGACAGAGCAACGAGAATCGAAGCCAGCGCGAACCAACTGACAGACGCATATCCAATACAGAGATAAACTACTGCTAAAAATATTGAGGTGAGCTGAAAAGACCACACAAACAGGCGCACAACTTGATTAGTATCAGATCCAGTGATGACCAAATCGATTAGGTTCCGTACTTTTGCCCTAAGAAGCACTACTGTTGTATGAGGTACCGGGATAGCATGACTCGACTGACGTCCCCCCACAGTCGTCTCAACTGACGTCTCCCCCACAGTCGTCATCTGTCCGGTCCCCCCACCGATTCCCCGACCCGGTGCCACGCTCGGCTCTCGTTTCTTCAGTGTGGTCTCGCGATCACTACCATACTCCCACTACCGTTGCCCGGTCACTGCTTGCTTCTACTGACCGATCCCACAGCGGCCACCCCCGTTAGGAGCTATTCGATATCCCAGTATTCGGTTTATCACTAGGGAACCGGCCGCTTTTTTAATTCGGTAGCCAACCGGCTTCTATGACCGAGTTCGACCCCGAGAAGTTCGAAGACAAGTACGCCAACTACTTTCCGCAACTCCAGCGCGCGTACAAGAACGCGTTCAATACGATGAACGACAGCTACGACTCGACGCTGATCCACGCGATCGACCAGCAGGTGCTCAACGAGAGCGAGCCGTTCTACAACCCGGATCGAGAAGGGTTCGACATCGAACTTCCCAACGAGCCGTACGACCGGCTGACGGGCGTGGTCGTCGACCGCGAGACGTTCGCAGAGACGCTCGAGGAGTACGCAGAGGAGATCGATGCCGAGCTCCAGCGGACGTTCAGGTTGTCCGACTGAACAGGCCAACCAAAGGCCTAAGCCTGTTGCATTCCAAAAAGGAGTTATGAGTACGGATTCAGCAGCGTCGGACGAGGACCTCAAAGACCGCGTGGTGAACTTCCTGCGACGGAACTTCCCGCAGATTCAGATGCACGGCGGCAGCGCCGCCATCGAGTACCTCGACCCCGAAACCGGTGAGGTACAGATCCAACTCGGCGGCGCGTGTTCGGGCTGTGGCATCTCGCCGATGACGATCCAGGCGATCAAAACCCGGATGGTCAAAGAGATCCCCGAGATCAACGAAGTGCACGCCAACACCGGCATGGGCGGCCCCGAGATGGGCGAAACCGAAGGGATGAGCCCGTCGTTCCCCGGCGAGACGAGCGACGACAGCAACGAAGGCCCGCAGGCCCCGTTCTAACCCGCTTTTTTATTCTGTCGTTGAAGCACGTTTGAGACGCTGAGCCGATGGGTTTCGTGTTCCAGAAGCGTATATAAACATAAGCCGGTCGACCGCTCATAAATCGTATACTGCGATATAAAATTGCTGCCGGACGCTACTTATGTGTCGCTCGCGTCGACTGCTCCATGAGTACCGCAGGTTCAGACAGCCCCGCCGACCGGCGTCGACTCATCATCAACCCCGTCAGTGGCCACGGCGACCACGTCGACACAGTACACAGACTGGCGACGCTCCACCAGTTTCCGGTCGTCGAAACCGAACGGCGGGGCCACGCGAACGAGTTGGCCAGCCAGGCGGCCGCAGACGGCGTCGACCGGCTGGCGGTGTGTGGCGGCGACGGAACCATCCACGAAGCCGTCGTCGGCCTGGCCGCCGCCGACGCGCTCGATGCCGTGACGCTCTGTGTGATCCCGGCCGGCACCGAGAACATCATCGCCGACGATCTGGGGATCGAGAATTTGGGCGAGGGGTTCGAGGTCGCCGTCGACGGCGAGACAAGACGGCTCGATCTCGGCGTCGGAAACGGCGAGCCGTTCGTCATGTCGGCGATCGCCGGACTGCCAGCCGACGTGAGCGATGCGGCAACCAGCGAACTGAAACAACGGTTCGGCTCGCTGGCGTTCCTAATCGGCGGGCTCAAACGAGGCCTGTCGTTCGACGGCCTCGAGGTCACCGTCGACGCAGGTGCTGACGGTCAGGAAACAGGCGTCGACCATCAAACACCGTGGACGGGCGAGGCGCTCGCGGTGGTTGTCGGGAACCTGCGGCAATTCGGAAAACCGGGCGGCCAGGCGAACGCCGAAGACGGCTGGCTCGATATCGAACTCATCGAAACGATGCCAACAACCACAGCCACCGTCGAGGCCATCGAACAGCGGCTGCTCGATAGGCAAACCCGCCACATCACCGGGTTCCAAACCACAGGCCTGGAAATAACTGCACACACTGACGAACCGATTCGGTTCAGCCTCGATGGCGAGATCCGATCCTTCGAGCACGTCCAGATCGGGATACGACCGCAGGCGCTCCGTATTCGAGTCGGACCGAAAAACAGCGTCGGCGGGGACCGAGACAGAGACGGGGACAAAGACGAGTAAGCAGGAGGGTTCGTTAGGCAGTGTAGCCGGCACAGACTGCGTCGATACCCGCGTCGAACGAGACCTGCGGCTCCCAGTCGACTGCCTCGGTGAGTTTCGTGATATCCGCACAGGTGTCGTGGACGTACACCGACTCGGGAATCGGGTTCGGAACGTATTCCGGTTCGATCCGTCGACCGAGCGCCTCGTTGAGCCGATCGACGACCGTATTAAACGAGTACGACTCGCCGGTTCCCAGATTGTAGATGCCATCGAGCTGGGCGTCGGCCACCTGGACCAGTCCCCGGACGACATCGTCGACGTGGGTGAAATCCCGGGTTTGAGACCCGTCGCCGTAGAGCGTCGGTCGTCGGCCGTGGGCGATGTCGTCGGCGAACTGCGAGATGACGTTGGCGTACTCGCCTTTGTGGGCCTCAGCACCGCTGTAGCCCTGGTAGACCGAAAACAGACGCATCCCGGCCAGCGAGAGATCGTAGTGGGTCGAAAAGTAGTCGGCGTACTGTTCGCGCGCGAGTTTCGAGGCCTCGTAGGCCGTGTTGGCCACCGCGGACATATTCTCGGGTGTGGGCTCGGTGCGATCGCCGTAAACCGACGACGTCGACGCGTATACAAACGTCTCACAGCCGTCTTTCCGGGCCTGTTCGACCGTGTTGACGAATCCCTCGACGTTGACCCGAGCGCCCCTCGATGGGGCGTTTTCGTGCATGTCGTACGACGACAGCGCCGCGAGGTGAAACACGACGTCGACAGCTGTCGGTAGCTCGTCGGAAACCACGGTTGCGTCGTGATACTCGACGTCGCAAGCGAGGTTGTCGGGCGTGCCGAGCGAGCCGTTGTCGACGACGGTCACCTCGTTGGTCTCGACGAGGTGGTTCGCGAGATTCGAGCCGATAAACCCCGCCCCACCCGTGATGAGCACGTCCGTTTGCTCCATACGTTCGAACTGGCTGACGCCCCTGAAAAGCCCACCGTAAGACGGTGGGTCGGTCACCGTTGAATTTCAGACGACAACGAGTGGGACGATACCAAACCGAGGAGCAGTCAGGCGGTCGGTATGCCCGATAGCTGTGGCTTACTCCAGTAATGGCGGATCATTATGAATGCCTCACCCGAACTACCGAGCTATGCCTGTTGCCCCAGAACCCGCCGAGATATTTCACCGCGCGGTCGAAGAGGGCCAGCGGCGGCTCGATCAGTCGACGCTCGAACTCGTCGCAACGAGTTTTATCGCGGGCTTTACGATCGTTTTCGGGATCGCTGCACTCGGGGCGGTCGAGGCGCTCATCAAGCCACAGTACGGCGATCTGGCAACGGTTACCGGGGCACTGACGTTCGCAATTGGCCTCGTCTTTCTCGTCATCGGCCGCGCCGAACTGTTCAACGAGAACTTCTTCGATCCGGTCGCGACCGCGTTCGACCACGACGACTCGTGGCTCGTCGGTTCGCTCGTCCGGCCCTGGGTGGTGACGTTCGTATTCAACTTCGTCGGCGGCGGGCTGTTCGCGCTCGTGTTCGCCGTCGACGGCGCGCTCCCGACGGGCTCCGGAGACGCGTTGGCGACAGTCGCCACCGAAATCGTCCACCGTGACAGGCTCGCGGTGTTTTCGAGCGCTATCGTCGGCGGCGCGCTCGTCTCGCTGTTGTCGTTCATGTTGGAGGCCGTCGACAGCGTCGGCAGTCAGATCACGATGGCGTACCTCGTCGGGTTTCTGTTGGCGCTCGGGCCGTTCGACCACGTCATCGTCACCGGCCTCCACGTCTTTCTGGGGCTGCTGTTCGGAGCCGACATCGCGATCGGCGCGCTGGTCGTGCTGCTCGGCGTCGGGACGGTGGGCAACGTCATCGGCGGAATCGGTCTGGTCACGATGAGCCACATCGCCCAGGTTCGGGGCTCGGAGTCCGACTGAGCCCTCCTCGAGAATCGAACGCTGCGAGGGTCTCCCGTGGTTCCTCCGTGGGATGCGAGTGGAGTCCGACGACGATCAGGCCGAGAGCGTCCCCTCCAGCTCGACTTGCGGCCCCACAGTGGCCATCGAGTCGAGACCTGGACTACGTATCGATCCGATCAGCGGTTGGCAACAGCGGCTAAGTACGTCCGAACCGCAGGCGAATACCTGCATGCCCTCTGGCCGGAAGACAGACCTCACCGTCGTTCTCATCGCCGTGGTACTGCTGGCAATCGCGGCGTTCGGACTCCTCGTGGTCGACAAACCGCGAGTCCAGTCGGTCGACAACGAGTGGGGCACCGTCACCGAAAACCAAAGCGAGGTCGAGACCGCGATCACCGTCGAGAACCCGCTGTTGCTCAGGGTCAGTGATGGCGTCGCCGACGTGCGATACACCGTCGCGCTCAACGACGTCGAGTTCGCCGCCGAGCGTAAAGAACAGGTCCAGCTGAGTGGCCAAGACGATGTGATCAACGTTTCGACCTCGATGAACAACGACCGGATTCCCGACTGGTGGGTGAGCCACGTTCGCAACAACGAGACGACGACGGTGGAAGTCGACCCCGATATAGTCGTCCAGTACGGCGGGGTCGACACACCGGCCGAGGAGGCGACGCGCACCCGGACGGTTCGGACGGATCTCCTCGCACCGCTCGAGTCCGACGAGCTACGGGATTTCTCGGCGTTCGACCGCACGGTGTTCACGATCACCGAGACCGATGCCGACTGGGGCGAGCCAACGGCCGACCGCACGCCGATAGACGGCTCGATCACGGCCAGAAACGAACTCCCCGTCGCCCTCCCAATCACCGAGATTGAGTACACGATCCGGATGAACGGCATCGTCGTCGGACAGGGCACCGCCGCCGAAGAAACCGTGATTCCCGCCGAGAGCACCGAACAGATCGACGCCAACGCGACGATAGACAACTCCAAATTGGACGAGTGGTGGGTCACGCATCTCCGAAACGACGGAGCCTCGGAGCTTTCGGTCGACTTCACAGCGACCGTCGAATACGGCGGAACCGAACGCGAGATTCCGCTCGATTCGGTCTCCTACACCCGGACCGTCGAGACGAACGTCTTCGGCGAATCCGACGAGGGCTGATCTGCGCGCTTTGGGGTGACGCAATTGCGACGTTATGCGCCGCCTCGACCAGCCGTTCGAACGAACCAGCGTCGCAGTGGACACCGACGAGTTCGAGATCACGGACGCGGGTGGCAATCTCATGACGGTCACACTCGAACGCGTCGACGAAGACGGGCTGAACATCTGAGATAGTCCCACATTAGTCGTGCTCGCTTTCTCCGGCGATCCGCCGACGGAGAAAACCGACGAGGCCGCCAAACCGTCCCGTGCCGCCAGCGGCCACGAGCAGTGCCCCAACAGTGTTGAACACCAGATCAGAGACGATGTCGTCGACGCCGTAGACGGTCAGCAGCGCCTGACCGCCGGTGATCTCGGCGAGCGTTCCGGAGGCGAACTTGAGGATCTCCCAGAGAACGCCGACTGCGAGCACGAAGACGACAATGAACACCGCGCGAAACGATGGGGGAACATCGAGGTCGTCGGAGTGGAGTTCGACGGCCCGAAAACTCGCATAGCCGATCCCGGCGACAATGGTTGACGAGAACGCGTGAGTGAGGTTATCGTACCACCAGACGCCAGCATACAGACCCAGCAGGCTGCCGACCGTGTGGAGAAAGCTGGCGGTCGTCAGCCACAGCACGAGCCTGATATCTATCGAGTAGCTGTACTCGTGGCGCAATAGGGCTGGCAACAGCGTCACACCCAACGTAACGCCGTCAGTAATGGCGATGGTAAAGCGCGCTGTCAGCCGCCGTAGACGGCGATCCCGGCCAACAGCGACTGCATGGCTCTGGTGAGATACCGTTCGCTCCTCTCGGACCGTTTGAACCCATTGTCGAGGGTCATTGTTCTGAGAGAACCCGTTGGCTCGAATCGGTGTGCGTCGGTGGATCGAAGTACCGCATGAAGAGGCCGCCAACAGCGAACGCAACGATAGTGACTGCAACGAAGTCCCACTAGAGTTCGGTTTGGGTGCCCAGGTAGTCGGTACCGAGCCACCGGTCGGCATAAAACTGCGCGACGGTCAGCACGCCCTGGATCGCCATCGTCGTCAGCACGGAGAACACGATGGCGAAGCGTCGACTCATCTCGACCCCCGTGAAGACGCTCAGTTCGACGACCGAGACCAACGCGAACGCGGCCACCACGACGGCGTTGGCAAGTTCTATATACCAGCCGAGCGCGCCGCTGATCGCCGCAGCCGCCAGCACCGCTGGCAGCGGCCACGGCACCATCACCGCCCAGTCGTGGGCCTCAACCGCCGGTGCGGTTGTGACCGCCGCGGCGACGAGCGTGAACGCCCCCCAGAGAACGTCACCCGCACGGAGAGACCACAGCGACGCCGCAGCGACACTCGCGACGAACAGCCACCCAACGGCGGCGTTCGTCCGTTCGTCGTGGACGACGGCCTCCAGTTCGGTCATAGGGGAATTACGTGCATCGAAAGGATAAGCGCCGGGTCCATCAGTAATTCGAGAATGACGGTGCAGGGCAGTCGAATCCAGAGACGAGCAGACGCGTTACCGGACGAACGGTCGACGGCCGTCGATCCACCATCAGTCCACGGAGTGCGCCCGTGAGGTGGTGTCGCCCTCGGGCCACTGCCGGGCATCGGATTCGACAAGTCCGAGCAGGGCGCGGCGGCGAGGCTCCATTTTGTCGACGGAGGCCTCGAACGCCTCGGCGGAGCGGGTCGCAACGCCCGCATCGAGAACCGAGAGAACGTAGGTGACCATCAGCGTCACGAACAGTATCCCGCTCGCGGTTGTAAGGATGGTCACCGTCTGCCAGAGCCCATCCCGAGGGGCGAAATCGCCGTTCCCGAGTGTGAAGATCGCATAGCCGGTGAAGTAGAGGCGGTCGATCCAGGAGACAGGACCACCATCGACTGTGTCAACGATGGGATACGGTGTCCCGGCAAACACGAGCGTCCAGCCGACCCACAGGAGCACGATCCACACCAGGAGGCTCGAAACCAGGATGATCGGGCCCGAAAGGCTGCGTATCGTCGGGTGCGACTCGCCCAGGGTTCGGATTCCGGTCCATTCCCAGACCATCAGTCGCGCGGTAAGCGGACCGGCACCGCCTTCGACCCAGAGCGTCGTCCACAGGAGATCAACCACGACGGGAACAAGACAGACGCCCCGAAAACACCATACAGCGGACCCATCTCAGAACGTCCTCCGAAGCCTGCGGGAGGCCGGTCGACGAGTTCGGTGCGTCGACGGAGGTGGCTCTAAAGTATCGGAGGGAACAAAAACAGCATGCAACCGAATCGCGTTCCAGGCCGAAAGCTTCCCACCTGTGATTCGTGTTCGGCTGCTTCACCGATCAGTCGAACAGCAGAGAAGGGCCACACAGCATTGATCACCGACCCGGCCGAACGGTCGACCGTGACTGAGTCAGTTGGCCCCGGCTTCCGCTCGCTGTCGACTGAGTACCACGATCACCACCCAGAGATCGAGGGCTCGATTCCCGAATGGCTCTCAGGGACACTCATTCGTAACGGCCCCGCACTGTTCGAGGCTGGCGAGCGCCGGGTCAACCACTGGTTCGACGGGCTAGCGATGCTTCGGCGCTATGCGTTCGACGAGGGCGACCTCCACTACTCGAATCGGTTTCTCCGAACCGACGCCTACACCGATGCGAAGGCAGGTCGACTCACCGGCCAGTTCGGCACCGACACCCGCGGCTGGCGGCGGCTCGTGGACACCCTCACGTCGCTCGGCCTGCCGGAGCCGACCGACAACGCGAACGTCCACGTTGCCCGAATCGACAGCGAATACGTCGCGCTCACCGAAGCCCCGCGACGGATCGCTTTCGACTCCAAAACGCTTGAGACTCGCGGCGAGTTTGCGTTTGCAGACGATCTCACAGAGCATATCACGGCCGCCCATCTCGTCGACGATCCCCACCGCGAGGAACTGATCGGGTTTACTACTGAGTTCGGCCTGCGGCCGCAGTACCACATCTACCGCCTTCCAAAGGGGAGTCGACGCCGCGAGCGTATCGCTTCACTCGACGCCCGTGGTCCGGCCTACATCCACGACTGCAGTGTCACCGCCGACCACGTGATTCTCGTCGAATCGCCTCTCGTGTTGTCGGTTCTTCGGGCGCTCAACCCCTTCTCGCAGGGGGCGATTGATATGCTCGACTGGCAGCCTGACCGTGAGACCCGGCTACTGGTCGTCGACCGCGAAACCGGCGACCTCGTCGCCGAGCCGACGTTCGAAGCGACGTTCTGTTTTCACCATATTAATGCGTACGTCAACGAAGACAATGAGATCGTCCTGGATCTCATCGAGTTCCCGGATCACGAAATCGTCGACGCGATGTCGATGTCGGAACTCGACGGCGAGGGGTTTCCAGAGGTGCCCGACGGTCGGCTCATGCGGTATCGGATTGATCCAGGAGCCGACACAGTCGACCGCTCGCGGCGCTACGACGGCGGGATGGAACTGCCGAGAGTGCCGCGGGCAGTGACTGGTCGTCGGCACCGCTTCGTGTACGGACAGGCGACCCATCGGGAGGGGCAAAACGGGCTGGTGAAAGTCGACTGCGAAACCGAGACGGCCCAAGAGTGGTGGGAGCGGTCAGTGTACGTCGAAGAACCGATTCCGGTCCAGCGCCCCGGTAGTGAGCGCGAGGATGATGGTGTGGTGTTGGCGACGGCGCTCGATGTCGACCGCGAGCGGACGGCACTGCTGGTCTTTGATGCCGAAACGCTCACTGTCGAGGCGCGGGCGTGGCTCCCGCATGCCGAGCCGTTCGGCTTCCACGGCCGGTTCTTTTCGGACGGTTAGGGTGCGCCAGCGAGCACGAACATGCTCTCGGCGTCGCCGTTGCGGATCTGACGTGTACTGTCGGGGTCGATCCGCAGGGCGTCGCCCACTTCCATTGGGACTTGCTCGTCGTCGACGGTAACGACGGCCGCTCCCTCGACGAGGACATACACTTCCTCCTGGTCTCTGTCCGTGTGATCGTGCGATTTGCCCTCCCATCCCGGCTCACAGGAGATAATCGAGATGCCGAGCTGCTCACAATCGAGGGGCTCGCGCAGCATGTGGAGGCTGTCGGCGACCGGTGCGACCGCTTTGTAGTTGACTTTGGAATACGCCATCACACCACAGTTCGGCGGCAAGTGAAAAATACGCTGTGGCCACCACGACCGATCACAACAGTTCCCCAAGCGTCTTGAGTCGACCAGGCGTATACGAACTGTGAACGAGACAACCCGTGAGTGGCGGCTCGCCAAGCGGCCACAGGGAGAGCCGGACGTCGACTGTTTCGAACTCGAAGAAACCGAAATTCCCGAGCCGAATCCGGGCGAACTGCTCGTTCGGGTGACCTACCTCTCGGTCGACCCCTACATGCGGGGCCGCATGTCGGCGGGCGAATCCTACGTCGAGCCGTGGGCGGTCGGCGACGTGCTGACTGGCGGTATCGTCGGCGAGGTCGTCGAGAGCCGTAGCGAGGCCTACGACGAGGGCGATCTCGTCACCGGTGAGGGACGATGGGGCGAGTACAGCCTGCTCGATGCGAGCGAGGTCGCGCCGGTCGACCCCTCGGTCGCCGACCAGCCAGCCTACTTGGGGACGCTGGGCATGCCCGGCCGGACGGCCTACTTCGGTCTCCTTGAGATCGGCGAACCCAAACCTGGCGAGACGGTCGTCGTCTCGGGGGCCGCAGGCGCGGTGGGCTCGGTCGTCGGTCAGATCGCACGGCTCAACGGCTGCCGGGTGGTCGGCTTCGCTGGATCGGACGACAAAACTGCGTGGCTCACCGAGGATCTCGGCTTCGATGCCGCGATCAACTACAAAACAACCGACGACTACAGCGAGGCGCTCGCAGAGGCCGCACCCGACGGGGTCGACGTCTACTTCGACAACGTCGGCGGGCCCATCACCGACGCGGTCTTTCCGCAACTGAACCTCGATGCGCGCGTCGCCGTCTGCGGGCAGATCGCCCACTACAACGCCGAGAGCGTTCCGACCGGCCCCCGCAAACTCCCGCAGATCATCGTCCCCCGGGCGAAAGTCCAGGGACTCCTCATATCCGACTTCGTCACCCGGTTCGGAGAAGCCAGCGAACAGCTCGGCGAGTGGGTCGACTCGGGCGACCTCGTCCATCGCGAGACAATCGTCGACGGGCTCGAACAGGCCCCCGACGCCTTTCTCGGGCTGTTTTCGGGCGACAACATCGGCAAACAGGTCGTGAAGGTCGACGAGACGGCGTAGCTGACGCTCCCGTTTATAAACGCCGCACAATCAGTCGACGGTTTAGGTCACACGAAAACTTATATAAATATTGATAAGTTATAAGACGTAGAAGACCTAAGGAAGAGTGTGATGAACACGCAGAAGTCGATCAATCAGAAAGCGGGCACCGTCGAATCGAACGCGCTCCGACTCGACGAGAAGAAGGCCGAACAGATTATCGAGGCACTCAACACGGATCTGGCGGACGCCTACGTACTCTACCACCAGCTCCACAAACACCACTGGAACGTCGAGGGTGCGGAGTTCCTCGACGTTCACCGGTTCCTCCAAGAGGTCTACGAGGACATCGAGGCGGCGGCCGACGAGATCGCCGAACGCCTCCAGGCGCTCGGTGGCGTTCCGCACGCGAGCATGACGGCGCTCGTCGAGAACGCGACCGTCGAGGCCGAAGACGAGGACGTCTACGACATCCGCACGTCACTGTCAAACGACGTAGAGATCTTCGGCGATATGATCGAGAGCTACCGCCAGCACATCGAGCTCGCCGACAGTCTCGGCGACTACGCGACGGGCCACATGCTCCGCGAACAGCTCGAAACCGTCGAGGAACACGCCCACCACATCGAACACTATCTCGAAGATGACACGCTCGTCCTCGAATCAGCAACCAACTGAGCGGCTCGCTTTTTATCTGACAGTTGCTTTTTATTCGACGTGCGGGGCGGTGGCGTCAGTGCGACCGGGGATTTCGATCTCGATTTCGAGTTCCGGCTCGTCCATTCCCTCGTAGTCGACTTCGAGTTCCACGGGCTCGCCGAACGCGAAGGGCAGTTCCCACTCGTCGTCGACAATGGTGAGTTCGTCGTTGTCCCGGAGCTGTTCGCCCAACGAGATCAGGAACTCACCGACCTCACTGGCATCGAGGCGGTACTCCTGTTCGAAGTTGCGGCCGGACCGGATGACCGTTCGTTCCTCGTCGGTGTCGTGGTCTGACATGGTCGACTGTATGCCCTCAAAGACTACGTTAGTTGTGCTTGAATGGAGATGTGTTCAGAGTTGTAAGCGATCTACAAGTGCAGACCGAATTCCGACAGGTTGTGATATTTACAGGACCTGTCACAAAAGACGGTATGGCAAGTGTGATTCTCTCGACGGTCAGGTGGGCTGCTGCTGCCGAGACCGTCGTCTCGGGGCTCCGCGAAGGCGACGAACTGCTCGTCGTCTGCGATTCGAACGATGATCCGCTCATTGAGGCGGCCCCCGAAGAGGCAACCGTGATCGTCGCTGGCGAACCGACGGGTTGTTCGGGCAAGGCACACGCGCTGGCCGCGGGGATGCAAGCGGCAACAGACGATATCGTCGTCTGGACCGACGACGACGTCGACCGCGAGGCGGGGTGGCTTGCGAGGCTCGTCGAACAGGCCGAAACACACGGCGCAGCCACCGAAGTCCCGATCTATCTGGGTGGTGGGCTCTGGCAACTCTTCGAGCCAGCCGTACTCATGCTGGGGTCGGTCGGCCAGGCGACCGGCGGCTACGTCTGGGGCGGTGGCGTCGCGTTTGACCGAACCGAGATCGACGAGGAGTCACTACTGGAAGAGTTGTGCCAAACTGTCGGCGACGACAGCCTGTTGAGCGAGTACGTCGACGACGTGTAGGTCGATCCCGAAAACAGCCACCAGATTCGTGTCGACGGCGACCCCCGAAGCGTCTACCACCGGCTCGTTCGGTTCGGTAGAACCGCCGTCTGGTTCGAGCCACGACAGACTGCCGGACTGGTTGGCCTTTCGCTGCTGTTTGCCGCTGGTTCGCTCATTTTCCCTATCGTGGGTGCAGTGTTTGCAACCCTCTCTGGGCTGTTCGCGTACAAGTACCTCGGAGTACGGCGTCAATCCGTCTTGCTTTCATTTCTATCGCTTCTTTCTGTGCCCGCCTTTCTCCTCATTGGAATCCTCGCGCCAACGTTCGAGTGGGGTGGTCGAACCTACCGCTGGAGCGGGAAATTCGACGTGACAGTCGACCCCTAACACAAAAACCACTGCACCCGTTTTTACAGCGGTAATGGACGAACAGGAGTCTCAAATTTGGGAGCTATCGGCCACACAGTTGGCCACGGAGATCCGTACCGGAGCCGTCTCGCCGACCGAGGTAGTCGACGCCTATTTAAATAGGATCACGGCCGAAGACGACGAGCTTAACGCCTACATCACGGTCATCGAGGAGTCGGCACGCGAGGCCGCCCGTGAAGCCGAAACCGCACTCGCCCGTGGCGACGACATCGGCCCGCTCTGTGGCGTCCCAGTCGCACTCAAGGACCTGCGAGCGATGAAGGAGGGCGTCCGTCACACCTTCGGCTCGCGGCTGTTCGCCGACTACACCGCGCCGCGAACGTCGGCCGTCGTCGAACGACTCGAAGCCGCCGGAGCCATCGTCCTGGGCAAGACGAATACCCCTGAGTTCGGTCACAAGGGACTAACACAGAACGAACTCGTCGGCGCAACCGCCTCGCCGGTCGACCGCTCGTGCAACGCCGGTGGCTCGTCGGGCGGCAGCGCGGCCGCGGTCGGCGGGGGGTTGGCTGCGCTCGCTACCGGCAGCGACGCCGGAGGGTCGATCCGCATCCCTGCGGCCTGCTGTGGCGTCTTCGGTATGAAACCGTCGTTCGGACTCGTTCCTCTGGACTCCCGACCCAACGCGTTTGGCGACCAGCGACACCACACCGCCCTCGGCCCACTCGCTCGGACGGTCGACGACGCCGCACTCATGTTGGACGTGGTCGCTGGTCCCCATCCCTCCGACCCCGGCAGCGTCCCTGTCGACATCGATTTTCTGGACGCGGTCGACCGGCCAATCGACGGGTTAGCCGTCGCCTACTCGCCGGATCTCGACGTCTTCGAGGTCGACTCCGCAGTACGGCGGGGCATCGAAGACGCGCTCGTGGGCTTCGAGGCCGCCGGGGCGACCGTCGAGGAGGTGTCGGTCGACCACGGCTGTTCGATGAGCGAACTCAGCGAGGCCGTCGGGTCGACGTTCACCGCGGCGGTGGCGGATGCGGCGGCGGTGTTGAAAGAGAGCTCTGGTGTCGACCTGACAGCGCATCCGGACGACGTTACTGATAGCCTACTGACGATGATCGAACAAGGCGAAGGGACCAAATCGTCCGCGATTGCACTGACCGGAATCGTTCGGACCCAACTGTTCGATGCGATACAGTCGACCTTCGAGTCGTACGATCTGTTGGTGACGCCGACACTGGCGCGGCCCGGCTTCGGATTGCATGAGGACCTCGGCGTGAACGAGTGGGAGGCGGTCATGACGTGGCCGTTCAACATCACTGGCCACCCGGCCGCCTCGGTTCCTGTCAGCCTCACGCACGAGGGTCATCCGGTCGGGTTACAGGTGGTCGGTCGACGCTACGCCGACGAGACCGTCCTCGCAGCGAGTGCGGCGCTCGAAGCCCAGTTGGGTAATGGGAACTGAAGCTTTTTGCCTCGGTGTGACAATGAGGATTCTATGAACTACCGTGAGGTCACCGTCACCGGCGAGTACATGGCTCGACTCGAAACCGGGGCAGACTGGCGCGAGGAGATCGAAACCCTCGCACGCGATGTCGACGCCGACGCGGGCTGGTTTTCGGCGCTCGGCTCGGTCGAAGACGCCGAAATTTGGTTCTACGACCAAGACGACAAAGAGTACCAGTCGGTGACGTTCGACGAGCCCCTAGAGGTCGCCGCCTGCGTCGGCAACGTCAGCCTGCTGGATGGCGAACGTTTCGCCCACACCCACGCTGTGCTGTCGCGAGCCAGCGGCCAGACGCTCTCCGGACATCTCAACGCCGGGACGGTCTTCGCGGGCGAACTCTACTTTCGCGCGTTCGAACAGCCGCTGGTCCGCGAGCGAGACGAGTCGACCGAGCTGGATCTCTGGCTGTGAGCGAGACGAGCGACGGTCCCGGAAAGGAGTCGGCCGACGACGAGGGCGAGGCCGAAAACCGGACCCCGATGCGGCCTGACGACGAGCGATACTTCGACCGCATCGAGAGTCGACTCGACGAGGCGATGGCGGTCGCCCAACGAGCCAAAGGCCAGGGCAAAGATCCAGAACCGGAAGTCGAGATTCCGATTGCTCAGGACATGGCCGACCGCGTTGAGAACATCCTGGGGATCCCGAACGTCGCCGAACGCGTCCGTGAGCTCGAAGGCCAGATGTCCCGCGAAGAGGCCGCCCTCGAACTGGCGAAGGATTTCGCCGAAGGCCGTGTGGGAGATTACGACAGCAAGGCCGGAAAGATCGAAGGCGCAGTACGGACTGCTGTCGCCCTACTTACCGAGGGTGTAGTCGCCGCGCCGATCGAGGGAATCGACCGGGTCGAACTGCTGTCGAACGACGACGGCACCGAGTTCGTCAACGTCTACTACGCCGGGCCGATCCGCTCGGCAGGCGGCACTGCCCAAGCTCTCTCCGTACTGGTCGCCGACTATACGCGGAGTATCCTCGGCCTCGCTGAGTACAGAGGCAGAGACGAAGAGATCGAACGCTACGTCGAGGAGATCAACCTCTACGACAAGGACACCGGCCTCCAGTACTCGCCGAAAGACAAAGAGACGCGATTTATTTCGACCAATATGCCGATCATGCTCGACGGCGAGGCCACCGGCGACCTCGAAGTCTCGGGCTACCGGGATCTCGACCGCGTCGACACCAACTCCTCGCGCGGCGGCATGTGTCTGGTGATGGCCGAAGGGATCGCCCTGAAGGCCCCGAAAATCCAGCGCTATACGCGGCAGCTCGACGAGGTCGACTGGCCGTGGCTCCAGGACCTCATCGACGGCACCATCGAGGGCGACAAAGACGCGAGCAATGAGGAGAGCGAGGAAAACGACGACAGCGAGGGTGAAACCGAATCCGAATCCAAGACCGACGACGGCAACACAAGCGACGAACGCAAGCCAGCCGGGCCAGCCCGCGTCAAACCCAAATCGAAGTACCTGCTCGATCTGATCGCGGGTCGACCCGTGTTCGGCCACCCCTCCGAATCCGGTGGCTTCCGGCTCCGGTACGGCCGCGCTCGAAACCTGGGCTTTGCGACTGCGGGCGTCCATCCGGCGACGATGCACATCATCGACGATTTTCTTGCTACTGGGACCCAGATCAAAACCGAACGACCAGGCAAGGCCGCCGGGATCATCCCGGTCGACTCCATCGAGGGGCCGACCGTCCGACTGGCGACCGGTGAGGTCAGGCGGATCGACGATCCTGCGGAGGCTGAGGAACTCGCAAACGGTGTCGAGAAAATCCTTGATATCGGCGAGTACCTGGTCAACTACGGCGAGTTCGTCGAGAACAACCATCCGCTCGCGCCCACATCCTATGTCTACGAGTGGTGGGTCCAGGAGTTTGAGGCCGCAGGCGCGGACGTTCAAGCACTTTTGGACGATCCGCACGTCGACCTCGAATCGCCCACCGCCCGCGAGGCGCTGCGGTGGGCCAGCGAGTACGACTGCCCGCTGCACCCCACGTACACCTACGTCTGGCACGATATTTCGGTCGACGACTTTGTGGAACTCGCCGAAGCCGTCGCCAACGGAGAGATCATCGAGGACGCCGACCGCGGCGAGCTGCTCGTTGTCGACCGGACCGAGACAGTCACTCGGTCGCTCGAAACCCTCCTCGTGGCCCACCAACAGACCGACGAGGCCTGTGAGATCGGCGACTGGCTGCCACTGGCGCGGTCGCTCGGCGTTAGTGAGAGCCTAACGAAAGAGTGGGGCGAGCTCTCGGCCGAGGCCCGAGAGTGGGATGGTGGCGACAATGCCATGAAGGCAGCCAACGAAGTCGCACCGTTCGAACTCCGCGAGCGCGCGCCGACCCGGATCGGCGCGCGGATGGGTCGACCCGAGAAATCCGAATCGCGGGATCTGTCGCCAGCGGTCCACACGCTGTTTCCCATTACCGAGGCCGGGGGGAACCAGCGAGATGTGGCCAAAGCCGCCCGGACGATGGACGACCGGGGGCGACGCGGTATCCACAGCATGCGGATCAACCAGCGGCTGTGTCCCGACTGCGACAGTCGAACGTTCAAAGCGCAGTGTCCAACGTGTGGAACACATACAGAGCCACACTACGAGTGCGAGGATTGCGAGGTCGTCTGCAAGCCCGACGAGGCTGGGCGCGTCGAATGCCCGCGGTGCGAGCGGTCGGTGACCGCCGCAGGCTGGGAGGACGTCGACCTCCGAAGCGAGTACCGTGGGGCGCTCAACTCGATCGGCGAACGCGAGGGGAACTTCAAAATCCTCAAAGGCGTCAAGGGGCTCACCTCGGCGAACAAAACGCCCGAAGCCATCGAAAAAGGGATTCTACGCTCGAAACACGGCGTTTCGTCATTTAAAGACGGCACCGTTCGCTACGACATGACCGACCTGCCGGTGACGGCGGTCAAACCCGAAGAACTCGACGTGACGGTCGACCACTTCCGAGGGTTGGGCTACGAGACCGATATCGACGGTGAGCCACTGCGACACGACGATCAGGTGGTCGAACTCAAGGTCCAGGACATCGTGCTGTCGGACGGCGCGGCCGAGCACATGTTGAAGACGGCCGACTTCGTCGACGACCTCTTGGAACGGTTTTACGGCCAGCCCGCGTTTTACGACGTCGACGAACGCGACGACCTCGTTGGCGAACTGCTGTTCGGGATGGCGCCCCACACCAGCGCGGCGGTCGTCGGTCGGGTGATCGGTTTCACGAGCGCGGCAGTCGGCTACGCGCATCCGTACTTCCACGCGGCAAAACGGCGGAACTGCGATGGTGACGAAGACTGTGTTATGTTATTAATGGACGGACTGTTGAATTTTAGCAGAGAATTCCTGCCCGACAAACGCGGCGGTCGGATGGACGCACCGCTGGTGATGTCCTCGCGCATCGACCCGGCCGAAATCGACGACGAGGCCCACAACATGGACATCGTCGACACCTATCCACGCGAGTTCTACGAGGCCACCCTGGAGATGGCCGACCCCGAGGACGTCGACATCACAATCGGCGACGATACCCTCGGCACAAAGGACCAGTATCACGGCTTTAGACACACCCACTCGACGACCAACATCCATATGGGCCCGAGCCTCTCGGCGTACAAGACCCTGGGCTCGATGATGGACAAGATGGACGCCCAGCTCGAACTGGCTCGCAAACTTCGGGCGGTCGACGAGACCGACGTGGCCGAGCGCGTTATCGAGTACCACTTTTTGCCCGACTTGATCGGCAACCTCCGGGCGTTTTCGGCCCAGAAAACCCGGTGTCTCGACTGCGGCGAGAAGTACCGCCGGATGCCGCTGTCGGGCGAGTGCCGCGAGTGCGGCGGCCGGGTGAACCTCACTGTCCACCAAGGCTCGGTCAACAAGTACATGGATACCGCCATCGAGGTCGCCGACCGGTTCGGCTGCCGCGAGTATACCAAACAGCGCCTCCATATTCTCGAACGCTCGCTTGAGTCTGTGTTCGAGAACGACAAAAACAAACAGAGCGGGATTGCGGACTTTATGTGAGCCTGCGTCGACCCCCTCCGTTTCGAGTGGAGATAGTCAGTCGACGGCGACTGTAGACAATTGTGACCAATCGTTATAATCGAGAGTCACTATAGTAAGATGTATGACACATTTATGCTGCTGGTGACCCTACGAGAGGTATGAGCAACACACCGATCAATAGCGCCGAGCCGTCGACACCCGAGGTGGGCGAGTCCGTGTTCAATGACACAGGTGAGCGAATCGGCGTCGTCCGCGAGCAGACCAGCGGTGGGTTTGTCGTTGCGGTCAGCACAGGAACCGACGAGAGCCACCGGTCGACGAGCGGCGAGTTCGGCGAGGCGTATCTGATGTGGCGGTGTATGGACTGCGGCGAGATGGGCAACATCGAGTCACTGCCCGAACAGTGTCCGAACTGCGAGGCCGACCGAGAATCGCTGTACTACTGGACCGAGGATTAGCTCCGTGCTCTCATTGCACATGTAGATCACACCGTCGACACGCGATCTTTTTCGACGCGGATCACCACTTGCACGCATGGAGATCGTCGTCTTCGGAGCCGGAAGCCTGGGAACGCTGCTCGGGGGACTCCTCGCTGCGGCTCACGACGTGACACTGGTCGGCCGCCCAGCCCACATGGAGGCGATCGCCGAACGCGGACTCACCATCGAGGGTGCAGTCGAAACCGAGGCCACAGTGTCGACGACGACCGACGGCGAGGGGCTCTCGGGAGAGGTGGGACTCGTGACCGTCAAAGCCAAAGACACTGCGGCGGCCGCCGAGGCGCTGTCGACGAACAGGATTTCGACGGTCTGCTCGCTGCAAAACGGGATGACCGAAGAACAGTTACAACAGACGCTGTCGGTTCCGGTGCTCGCGGGAACGACAACCTACGGAGCCCACCAGCGTGAACCCGGCACGGTCGAGTGTACCGGCATCGGAACGGTCACCGTCGGGGTAATCTCGGATGATCCAGTGGCTCGCAAACGGGCCGAAACGGTCGGCACGGCGTTTCAAGCCGCCGGAATCGAAACCATCGTTGCCGACGACATGGCGCGTCGACGCTGGGAGAAACTGGCAGTCAACGCGGCGATCAACCCCGTGAGCGCGCTCGCGCGAGTAGAAAACGGTGCAGTGCTCGACGATCCGCTGTGGAGTATCGCACGCTCGGCCGCCCGCGAGACCGCGACGGTCGCTCGCGCGGCGGGGGTCGAACTGACCAACGAACGGGCGGTCGAAGCCGTCAGCGCGGTCGCCCAGTCGACGGCGGCCAATCGGTCGTCGATGCGCCAGGACGTCGAGGCCGGCCGGTCGACCGAGATCGACGCGATCACGGGTGTGGTCGTCGAGCGAGCCGACCAGTACGGCATTGAGGTGCCAACCAACCGGCTGTGCTTGGCGCTCGTCTCCGGTATCGACCCAACCCAAAAATAGAACCGCCTAAGACGACAGGTCAACACCACTCAGCGAGCACCGGGGCGTCGGTCGCTTGGACCGATACCCACGCCTCGTCGCGGCTGATGTCCGCGATAACATACGATGGGCTACTGTCGGGTCCATCGATTGAGGCCATCACCTCGGCGCTCGCACCATCGGCAACAGGTGTGTGTTCCTGTGGCATGGTTGAATGTCACAACCTAAAGAATATAAACGTATCGAAAGGGACCGTACGCCGAACGGACGAATCGGCAAAATCGGCGATGGGTTCGGATGATACAAGAGGCTGGCCGCCCGTACAGCGAACTATGCACGTAGTCGACGCGATGACTCCGCGGACCGAGCTGGTGACCGTCGAGCTGCCCGGCACCCGTGACGATGTTCTGGAGTACCTACAGAGCCACGGCTTTTCGTCGGTTCCGGTGGTCAAAGAGAGCGACGGTCGTGAGGTCTACCGCGGACTCGTCTCGCGAGACGACCTGATCGACCGGCCGGACGAAGACCAGTTGGCGCTGTTGATGCGCGAAGTGCCGACGATCACGACCGATGCGGACATCCACGCGGCCGCCGCGCTCATGCGCGAGGAGAACGCCCGGCGGCTGCCCGTCGTCTCAGTCGACAACGAGACCGAACTGGCGGGCATCATCACGGTGACCGACGTCGTCCGTGCGATCGCTCGCGAAGAGATCGACGGCGACCGCGAGGTCGACGAACTCGCAACCCGAGATATCAACACCACGTACGTCGAGACCCCTCTTACAGTGGGCGAGCGAGAAATCTTCTACGCGAACGTCCCCTACACGATCGTCCTCGACGAGGAGGGTGATATGACCGGGATTCTGACTGAAGTCGACATCGTCGAGGTCGCCCGCGTGGTCGAAGGCGAAGACGACACCGGCGAGTCGATCGCCGAACAGGACTCCGAGTGGGCCTGGGAGGGTATCAAGGCGGTCGGCAACAGCTACTTCCCGACCCGAAACGTCGAGATTCCGGCCGAACCCGTCTCGGAGATCATGACCGACGAGGTGGTGACGATCTCGAAGACTAAAACCGCCAAAGAGGCCGCCCAGACGATGATCACGAACGATATCGAACAGATCCCCCTCGTTTCCGGCGGTGACCTCGTCGGGGTCGTCCGGGACGTCGACCTGCTCGGAGGGCTGTGATGGTCGACCAGAACGACCTCATGGAGTTGGCCAAACGCCGGGGGTTTTTCTTCGGTTCTAACGGGGCCTACGGCGGGACGGCGGGCTTCTACACCTTCGGTCCCGAGGGCGCATCGCTCAAACACAACGTCGAATCCGCCTGGCGCGACCAGTTCACCCTGCGGCTCGGCAACGACGAGATCGAAGCGCCAACCATCATGCCCGAGGCCGTCTTCGAGGCATCTGGCCACCTCGACGGCTTCGACGACATGCTCGTCGAGTGTGCCGAGTGTGGCGAAAGCCATCGAGCCGACCACCTGATCGAGGACGCAGTCGACGAGATCGAGGACGCCGAAGCGCTGGGCATCGAGACGGTCGGCGAACTCATCGCCGAACACGATCTGGCCTGCCCGACCTGCGGTGCGTCACTGGCTGGCGAACCAGTGGAAGATTTCAATCTTATGTTCGAGACCTCCATTGGCCCTGGTTCGGGCCAACCGGGCTACATGCGACCCGAGACGGCCCAGGGAATCTTCGTGGAGTTCCCGCGGCTCAAGGAGTACGCCCGCGGCCAACTCCCCTTTGGCGTCACGCAGATCGGCCCCGCCTACCGCAACGAGATCAGCCCACGGCGCGGGATTATTCGCGTCCGGGAGTTCACACAGGCCGAGTTGGAGCAGTTCATCGACCCCGACGAGGACGAGCCGCCACTCGACGACGTGGCAGCGGTCGACGTGCGGCTCTACCCGGCGACCGAACAGCAGAAAGACGACGGCGAGTACGTCGATACGACGATCGGCGAGGCAATCGACGAGGGAATTATCGGCTCGCCGTGGGTCGCCTACTACCTGGGGATCGCCCAACAGTGGTACGAACGCGTCGGCGTCGACACCGATCGGTTCCGGTTCCGCCAGCACCTCATCGGCGAGCGGGCGCACTACGCGGCCGACTGCTGGGACGCCGAAAGCGAGATCGACGGCAACTGGATCGAGATCGCCGGGTTCGCCTACCGCGGTGACTACGATCTGACCAAACACGCCGAGTACTCCGGCGACCGGTTTACGGTATTTAAACGATACGACGAGCCCGTGTCCGTCGAAAAGGCCGTCGTCGACCCCGATATGTCGGCGCTTGGCCCCGAGTTCGGTGGCGCGGCCGCCGACATCGCCGATGCACTCCAGGCGCTCGCCGAGGACGATCCCGATGCGTTCGACGGCGACGAGGTGACCGTCGACGTCGATGGCGAGCGCTACACGGTCGACACTGAGGTGACGAACTTCTCGGTCGAAAAACAGACCGAGTCGGGCGAACACATCACTCCGCACGTGGTCGAACCCTCGTTCGGCGTGGGTCGGACCGTCTATACACTCCTTGAGCACGGCTACCAAACCGACGAGGTCGACGCCGAAACACGGAGCTATCTCTCGCTCGAACCCGAGATCGCGCCGACCAACGTCGCCGTGTTTCCGCTGGTCAGCAACGACGACGACCTGGTTGAGCTCGCCGAGACAGTCTCACGGGCACTCAGGCAAGCCGGACTCTCGGTGTCGTACGACGACTCGGGCTCGATCGGTCGGCGCTATCGTCGACAGGACGAGGTCGGCACGCCCTTTTGTGTGACCGTCGACCAAACGGGGCTCGAAGGCGACAGCCAGCCGACAGTGACGCTCCGCGAGCGGGATTCGGCCACGCAGATCCGGCTGCCCGTCGAGGGGTTGACGGGGGCGATCACCGCGCTGCTGGAGAGCGATCACACGTTCGACGACCTCAGAGAGCGCTACGGCGACGTCGAAACCGACGTGACGACAACGTGAGCAGGGCTGCGAGATGAGCGAGTACGGTCGACGGGCGGTCCACGTCAGCGGGGTTGGCCTGCCACTGCTCTACCTGTTGGAGTGGGCGACGTGGACCCAGCTTCGGTTACTCATGGTCGGGCTGACCGCTGTGGCGTTCGCCCTGGAGTTCCTCCGGCTAGTCGTCGGGCTGAACCACTGGCTCTACGACGAACTCACCCGAGAGTACGAACAGGACAACGTCGCGGGCTACGCGTTTTATCTACTGGGGATGACGATCGTCGCGCTGCTGTTCGGCCCGGGAGTCACGATTCCGGCGATCCTCATGCTCGCGATTGCCGATCCGATCAGCGGTGCGCTGGGTGAAAACGGCCCACACGATCACAAGCGCCCAGCAGTTATCGGAATGACGTTCGGCATCTGTTTCCTGCTGGCAGTGCCGTTTACGGTCGCCTGGAGTTCGCTCGCGGCGGGCGCGGCCGCCGCGGCCGGCGGCGCTGCGTTGGGGGCGATCGCCGACGGAGTCAAACCCATTATCGCGGGCGTCGCCGTCGACGACAACTTCACCATGCCGCTGGCGGCCGCCGGTGGCATCGTGGGCGTGTTTCTGCTGTTGGGCGTCGACACCGGCTTCGATCCGTTCTTCATCTGAGTCGAACGGATTGTCAGCGAGACGCCGGAAACCGATGGCGTGCGAAACCACCACACGGCAGCCGAGATCACGTAATCGTTTTGTAGCAGAGCCCAAATTGTACTGTCAATGGCAGCGAGTCGTCGACCAGTTTCGCCCTCGGTTCAGTGGTGCCAGCGGGCACCCCAGCGGCGGCTGCGGCGACGGTGCCAGCGGGCACCCCAGCGGCGGCTGCGGCGACGGTGCCAGCGGGCACCCCGGCGACTACCGCGAGCGGGGCGGCCATACGTGGCCGACCTCGCCTCGTGCTGACGACCGGGCCATCATACGGTGCCAGCGGGTACCCGATCCGTCCGACCGTCAGTTCGTTCTTCCCGATATCCGATTTTCAGGCGCGTAGCCTGCTGTATAGCACTATTTTCGGAAAATAGAAACGCTGAATTTAAGTCCCATAACTCACAGAGTCTCAGTAATGACAAAGCGCGTCGCACTGGCGTTCAGTGGCGGTCTGGATACGACCGTCTGTGTGCCGGTTCTCGAAGAGGAGTACGGCTACGACGAAGTAATCGGCGTCACCGTCGACGTCGGCCAACCCGCCGAGGAGTTCGAAGAGGCCCGCGAGACGGCCGAAGCCCTCGATCTCGACCATCACGTGGTCGACGCGAAAGCCGAGTTCGCCGATCTGTGTTTCGATGCGGTTCGCGCGAACGCGGACTACCAGGGCTATCCGCTCGGGACTGCGCTCGCCCGCCCAGTGATCGCGAAAGCGATTCTCCGCGTCGCCCAAGAAGAGGGCTGCGACGGGATCGCCCACGGCTGCACAGGAAAAGGCAACGACCAGCTCCGTTTTGAGGCCGTCTGGCGCGCCTCGGATCTCGAAGTCATCGCGCCCGTCCGCGAGATGGGGATGACCCGCGACTGGGAGATCGAGTACGCCGCCGAGCGCGACTTGCCCGTTCAGGCCGGAAACGACGGCACCTGGTCGATCGACACCAACCTCTGGAGTCGCTCGATCGAGGGCGGCCAACTGGAGGAACCCGACCACGTCCCCGGCGAGGAGATCTACGAGTGGACCACCGCCCCAAGCGGCGAGACCGAAGAGATCGAACTCGAGTTCGACGAGGGGTATCCGGTCGGCTTCAATGGCGAGGAGTACGAGCCGATCGAACTCATCGAAGAACTCAACGAGCTCGCTGGAAGCTACGGCGTCGGTCGGACCGACACGATGGAAGACCGTATGCTCGGTCTCAAGGTGCGCGAGAACTACGAACACCCCGCCGCAACAACCCTTTTAAATGCACACAAGGATCTCGAATCGCTCGTGCTCACCAAAGAGGAACGCGACTTCAAGATGCAAGTCGACAACGAGTGGAGCCAGAAGGGCTACGAAGGGCTCGTCGACGGCCCACTCGTCGCTGCGCTTGAGGGCTTCATCGGCGAAACCCAGACGAAAGTCACTGGCACCGTTACAGTTCGGTTTGAGGGAGGCCAGGCCCGCGTCGTCGGGCGCAGCAGCCCATACGCCGTGTACTCCGCGGATGCGGCCTCGTTCAACACTGAGACGGTCGGCAAGATCACCCAGGAGGACGCGACGGGCGTCGCCAAATACCACGGCTACCAGGATCGCATCGCCGCACAGGCCAAAAAGGCAGCCGACGAAACAGACGAGTAACCATGACCGACGACTCGACAGCAGACGACGAAACGGTCGTCCGCCGGGACCGCTTCAGCGGCGGCCCCGCCCGCGAGTTCCTGTCGAGTCTCGCTGGCGACACGCGGATTTTCGCGGCTGATCTCGCGGTCGACCGCGCCCACGTCGTGATGCTCGCCGAACAGGGGATCATCGGCGACGATGAGGCCGGATCGATTCTCGACGCGCTCGCCGATGTCGAAACCGCAGGCCACGGCGAACTCCCCGATGGCGAGGACGTTCACGAAGCCATCGAATCGGCCGTCATCGACCGTGTCGGTCCCGACGGCGGTAAGATGCACACCGCCCGGAGCCGCAACGACGAGGTGGCGACCTGTATTCGCTACCGGCTCCGCGCCGACCTGTTGGAAGCCGTCGAAACCACGCTTGCACTGCGTGAGGCGCTGGTCGACGCGGCGGACGAGCACACTGACACACTGATGGCTGGCTACACGCATCTCCAGCCCGCCCAGCCGATCACGGTGGGCCACTATCTCATGTCGTACGCCTCGACGGTCGCCCGCGATACCGCGCGGCTCCTGGACGCCTACGACCGAACCAACGAGTCACCTCTTGGCGGGGCCGCGTTCGCGGGCACTCCGTTCGATATCGATCGCGAGCGCACCGCCGACCTCCTCGGGTTCGACGGCGTGGTCGACAACTCGATGGACGCCTCGTCAGCACGGGACTTCCTCGCCGAGACCACAGCCGCGCTGGCGATCCACGCCACGACGCTCTCGGGGCTGGCCGAGGACGTCATTATCTTCGCCAACAAGGGCTACGTCGATCTGTCGGACGACTACAGTTCGACCTCGTCGATCATGCCCCAGAAGAAGAACCCCGATACGCTCGAACTTACGCGCGCGGTCGCGGGCGACTCAATTGGGGAGCTGACGGGTCTGCTGTCGACGCTCAAAGGACTCCCGCGGGCCTACAACCGCGATCTGCAGCGCGCCCACCCCCACACGTTTCGAGCGGTCGACGCCGTCGTCGAAGCCTCGGCCGTGGCAGCGGGTGCGGTTTCGACCACGAGTTGGAACGCCGAGCTACTGGCCGACGAGGCCGGAGCAGGCTTTTCGACCGCAACCGGGATCGCCGATCTCTTGGCGATGGCCGGACTGCCGTTCCGGACGGCCCACGAGGTCGTCGCGCTCGCCGCCGAAAAAGCCGAAGACGCCGAGACCGAGGTCTCGGCCGACTTGCTTGAGGCGGCCACCGAGGAGGTACTCGGCGAGTCGCTATTCGAGTACATAGCGGAGTCGGCCGTCGAATCGGCCCTCGATCCGGCCCAGAGCGTCGACAGCCGCGATTCGAAGGGCGGTCCAGCAGCCGGAGCCGTCGAGGCAACCATCGCGGGCGCACGCGAGCAACTGGCAGCCGACAGCCAGCGGTTGGCCGACAAACGTGGCGCACTGGACGCTGCGGACGCCGCCCTCAGCAAGGAGGTCGACAGCTATGTCTGAAACAGTACACAACCGAGCGTTCACCCGGCTCCGACGACCCCCATCTGGGGGAATCAGTCCAACATGAAATTCGACCGAGAATTTCGACGAACCGGCGCCGCCCGATAATTCGCCCGGAGTGGCTACTCCGTTTATTGTAAACTTTCGGACAAGTTCGATGTGTTTAAGTATATAGGTAGGCAACGAGTGGGTACGCATATGACAGACGCAGAATGTCCGGAGTGCGGGGCCGAGGTTTCCCTACACGACGATTTGGAAGTTGGAGAGATCATCGACTGCGGCACCTGTGGTGCCGAACTGGAAGTCATCGACACGGAGCCGCCAGTCCTCGAACCAGCCCCTGAGCTGGAAGAAGACTGGGGCGAGTAAGCCGAACCGAGAAACACACCCGCCCAGTGGCGGTTTTGGGCATCCAATGACACTCATATGAAAGTCGGGATTCTATATTCGCGGATTCGCCGGGACGAAAAGCTCCTGCTGGGCGAGCTTCGGGAGCGGGACCACGAGATCGAAAAGATCGACGTCCGGAAACACCAGTTCGGCCTCGATGGCACGACCGCCGACATCCAAGACTGCGATATCGTCGTCGACCGCTGTCTGTCGACGAGCCGGTCGCTGTACGCGACCCGGTTTATCGACCACTACGGCATCCCGGTCGTCAACGGTCCCGAGACCGCCGACGTCTGTGCCGACAAGGCCAAAAACAGTCTCGCGCTCGATGCGGCAGGCGTCCCCACACCAGAAACAAAAGTCGCCTTTACCACGGATTCGGCGATGGAGGCCATCGAGGCGTTCGGCTATCCCTGTGTCCTCAAGCCCGTTGTGGGATCGTGGGGTCGACTCATGGCCAAGATCGACTCCAAGAGCGCCGCCGAGGCGATTCTGGAGCACAAGAAGGTCCTGGGTCACTACGAGCACAAGGTGTTCTACATCCAGGAGTTCGTCGACAAGCCCGGCCGCGATATTCGCGTTTTGGCCACTGACGGCGAGCCGGTCGCTGCGATGACCCGAAGCTCGGATCACTGGCTGACCAACGCCGCCAAGGGAGGCGAGACCAACGATTTCGAGCTTGACGACACAGCCCTCGAACTGGTCAAAAAGGCCAGCGATGCAGTGGGCGGGGGGCTACTGGGCGTCGACCTCATGGAGGTCGACGGCCCCGAAAGCGGCGAGTACACCGTCCACGAGGTCAACCACACCGTCGAATTCAAAGCCCTCGACAGCTGCGTGGATATCGACGTTCCCGCGGCCGTCGTCGACTGGCTGGAATCGAAAGCCAGTAAGCAGACTGACGAAATTACTACCACATGAGCAGTGGAAACGACGCCGAGGCGGGCGGGGAAACCTACACCGCGAGCGTCATCGGCGGCACCGGATTTACTGGCGGCGAACTCCTCCGCCTCCTTGCAGGTCATCCGAACTTCGAGATTCAACAGGCGACAAGCCGGTCGAAAGCCAACAAGACGGTCGGCCACTCACACCCGAACCTGCGCGAACTCGATCTGCGGTTCAGTTCACCTGACGACCTCGAATCGGTCGACGTGCTGTTCGCGGCGACTCCACACGGCGTCTCGATGGAACAGATCGATTCGTTCTACGAGCACGCCGACACGGTCGTCGATCTCTCGGCGGACTTCCGACTCAATACTGCCGAACAGTATGAGGAGTGGTACGACGGCCACAGCGCGCCCGAGTACCTCGAAAAGAGCGTCTACGCGCTTCCCGAATTGACCCGCGACGAATTGCCGGGTGCGAACCTGATCGCGAGTGGCGGCTGCAATGCCGCCTCGACGATTCTCGGCCTCAAACCGTTGTTCGACGCTGGAATCCTGGAGGGCGACGAAGATATCGTCGTCGACGTCAAGGTCGGCTCCTCGGAGGGCGGCGCGGGCGGCGGGGCGGCTTCGAGCCACCCCGAACGCTCAGCGGTCGTTCGTCCCTACGCGCCGATCAGTCACCGTCACGAGGCCGAAATCGAGCAGTTCCTCGGTATTTCGGTTTCGTTTACCGTACACGCGGTCGACATGATCCGCGGTTCGTCGGCCACCTGCCACGTCTTTCCCGGCGCACCCGTCTCGAAGGGCGACCTCTGGAAGGCCTACCGCGGAAGCTACGAGGACGAGCCGTTCATGCGACTCGTCGCGGGCGGCGGAGGCGTCTACCGCTACCCCGAACCGAAGGCGGTCGCCGGGACCAACATCGGCGAGGTCGGCTTCGAACTCGACCCCTCGAACAAGCGTATCGTCGCCTTTTCTGCAATTGACAACATGATGAAAGGCTCGGCGGGCCAGGCGATCCACGGCACCAACGTCGCGCTCGGCCTCGACGAAACGGCGGGCCTCGATTTCATGGGCCTCCACCCAGTCGGCGCGCCATAGCACCGCTGGCTGTTTAGGATTTTACTATGACCGGATACACTACAGACGCGCGTGATGCTCGTATTTCCGAGCCGCGCACAGACGACCAGTCGACCGAATCGGCCGCCCACCAGGCGAACCAACTACGTTCCGACGGTGGCCGACGGCCCCCGGTCGTGGTGAAGATCGGCGGCGCGAAAGCCGTAGAGCCCGAGGGCGCAGTCGACGACATCGCGGCGCTCGTCGGCGATGGCCGCGAGGTCGTGGTCGTCCACGGCGGCTCGACCGCGGTCGACGAAACGCTCGAACGCATGGGGATCGAGCCGACCTACGTCGAAACGCCCGGCGGCGTCACCGGCAGATTCACCGACGAAGAGACCATCGAGGTCTTCGAGATGGTGATGGCGGGCAAACTCAACACTGAGCTGACAACCCTGTTTCGCAACGCGGGTGTCGACGCACTCGGCCTCTCTGGTGTCGACGGCGGTCTGCTGACCGGCCCGCGGAAGTCGGCCGTTCGCGTCCTGGAGGACGGCAAAAAGAAGATCAAACGCGGCGACCACTCCGGGAAGATCACCGACGTGAACGTCGGGCTCCTGGAGTCGCTGCTCGGCGACGGCTACACACCCGTGGTGAGCGTGCCAATGGCTGGCGAAAACAAGGACGGCTCAGTCACACCGGTCAACGCCGACGCCGACCGCTCGGCCGCGGCGATTGCGGGCGCACTCGGCGGTGAGCTTATCATGCTGACAGATGTAACCGGCATTTACGCTGATCCGGACAATCCGTCGACACTGATCGAGTCGGCGTCGACGCCCGCGGAGTTAGATGATATAAAAGCGGCGGCAGAAGGATTTATGACAAAGAAAGTGATGGCAGCGACCGAGGCACTCGACGGTGGCTCACCGGCAGTATATATTGCCGATGCGAACAGTGACACGCCCGTAACCAACGCCCTCGACGGAACCGGGACGACGATCCACCGGAGTGTCCTGGACACCGCCGAAGAGCCAGCGGAGGCCGACCAATGAGTGGCTTCGTCTTTTCGGAAAAACCAATCGACATCGACCACGGCGAAGGACCCTTCCTCTACAGCGAGGACGGAACCGAGTACCTGGATTTCGGCGCGAGCTACGCGGTCGCGCCGCTGGGCCACAGCCATCCCGCCGTGACCGAGGCTATCCAGCACCAAGCCGAGACGCTGACCTACGTCCAGGCCTCGTATCCGGTCGACGTCCGAACCGAACTGTACGACAGACTCGCAGAGCTCGCACCGGGCGATCTCTCGAAGGTGTGGCTCTGTAACTCAGGGACCGAAGCCAACGAGGCCGCGATGAAGTTCGCCCGGAGCGCGACCGGGAACTCGAAGATCGTCGCCACCAAGCGCGCGTTCCACGGCCGCACGATGGGCGCACTGGCGATGACCTGGAAAAAGAAGTACAAGGCTCCCTTCGAGCCACTCGCTGGCGACGTGGAGTTCGTCACATACGGCGACGAGGAAGAACTCCAAGACGTTGTCGACGAAGACACAGCAGCGGTCTTTTTGGAACCCGTCCAGGGCGAAGGCGGCATTCATCCGGCGACAGTGGAGTATCTCGAAACTGCCCGCGAAGTGACCGCCGAGGCCGGAGCCGCGCTGGTGTTCGACGAGATCCAGACCGGTGTCGGCCGAACGGGAACCATGTGGGCCTGCGAGCAGGCAGGGGTGGTTCCCGACATTCTCACGAGCGCGAAAGGGATTGCGAACGGGATGCCGCTCGGCGCGACGCTGTGTGCCGACTGGATCGCCGAGGACTGCGGGAATCATGGCTCGACCTTTTCGGGTGGGCCAGTGGTTGCTGCCGCATCGAACGCGACGCTCGAAACACTCGTCGACGAGGAGATTCCCGCCCACGCTGCCGAGATGGGCGACTACATGATGAGCGAGATAGAAGCCGCCGCCGAGGAACACGAGCTTCCGGTTCGGGAGATCCGCGGCAACGGACTGATGATCGGTGTCGAGGTGAAACGAGGGGCCAATCGTGTCCTGCGTGATCTCGCTATCAACCATCAGGTGTTGGCGCTCCCGGCAGGCCGGACGGTCGTTCGATTCCTGCCGCCACTGACGATCCAGAAAGATCACGTCGACGCGGTCGTCGACGCACTGACGGAGGCACTCTCCTGATGGCCGTTGGAACGGACGCCGACGCGGTGCTCGACCATCCCGCAGTCGACACCGAGGGCCGCGAACTCCTCACGAAACTCGTCTCGATTCCCTCCGTATCAGGCAACGAAACGGAGGCCGCCGAAGCACTGGCGGCCTTTTTTGAGGACCATGACCGCGAGGTCTGGATCGACGACATCGGCAACGTTCGCGCGCCCGGTGACGATACGATCCTGCTCACCTCACACATCGATACGGTGCCGGGTGATATTCCGGTCGAAATCAAAGACGGCGAGGAGGGGGCGGAACTCTGGGGCCGCGGTAGCGTCGATGCGACGGGGCCACTCGCCGCGATGGCGATTGCTGCAGTGGAAACAGGGGCCTCGTTCGTGGGAGTCGTCGGCGAGGAGTCGACCTCGCGCGGCGCGTGGCACCTCATCGAGAACCGTGAGGCTCCCGAGACCATCATCAACGGCGAGCCATCCGGCTGGGACGGCATTACGCTGGGCTACCGTGGCTTGCTTGAGGGAACCTACGTCGCAACGAGTGAATCCGGCCACACCTCCCGGCCCGATCCGAACGCGATCCAACACGCCATGAGCTGGTGGGAACGCGTCGAAGACGTTTTTGAACCTGATGAGTGGATTCCGGTTTTCGAGCAGGTCACGACGAAACCAGTTGAGTTTGAGGGCGGCGTCTCGGTCGACGGGCTGTCGATGGACGCCACCATGGAGTTCCAACTCCGGGTGCCGCCCGAGCGCACCCCCGAGGAGGTCCGGGAACTCTCCGATGCCGAACTGGAGACAGGGACGGTCAACTGGACCGAATTCATCCCGGCAGTGATGACCAGCCCCCGCACCGAAGTCGCCCGACTGTTTCGGGTGGCGATCCGGAAACAGGGCGGCGATCCTCGGCTCTTGCGAAAGACCGGGACGGCGGATATGAACATCTACGCCGAAGAGTGGGGCTGTCCAATCGTCAGCTACGGCCCCGGTGATTCGAACCTCGATCACACGCCTCACGAACATCTTTCACTTACTGAGTTCGACCGCTCGGTTTCGGTGCTGATCGACGTTTGCGAGCAGCTTGGTGTCGAACAGACAGACGGAGCAGGCGAGACGACGACGGAGCAAGCCCAATGAAGGCGAATAACTTCCTCGATATCGACGATCTGTCGGCCGACGAGGTCGACGCGGTACTGGCGCGTGCGGCGGCACTGAAAAACGGCGACGACGACAGCCAGCTGTCGAACCAAACACTGGGGATGCTGTTCGAAAAGCCGAGCACCCGAACCCGGATCTCCTTCGAGACGGGGATGACCCAACTGGATGGCCACGCCATCTTCATGGGCCCTGAGGATATCCAACTGGGCCACGGCGAGCCGCTGAAAGACACCGCCCGCGCGATGGGTCGGTACGTCGACGGCATTATGGCCCGCCTCTTCGCCCACGAGGATGCCGAGATTCTGGCCGAATACGCCGACGTGCCCGTGATCAATGGGCTCACCGACGACGCCCACCCGTGTCAGACCCTCGCAGATCTGTTGACGATCCGCGAGCAGTTCGACGACGACGTCCAGGTCGCCTGGGTCGGCGACGGCAACAACGTCGGCCAGTCGTTCGCGATTGGGTGTGCGCTCGCGGGAGTCGACCTGACGGTCGCCACGCCAGTGGGTTATGAGATGGACGACGCGGTCATCGACCGAGCGGGCGAACTCGGTGAGGCCCCCGAGGTGTACACCGACCCAGAAGCAGCAATCGAGGGCGCAGACGTGATCTACACAGACGTATGGGTGAGCATGGGCCAAGAGAACGAACGCGAAGAGAAACTCGCGGCCTTCGAGGGGTTCCAGTTGAACGAGGAACTCTTGGACGGCACTGACGCGAAAGTGATGCACTGTCTACCGGCCCACCGTGGCGAGGAAATTACGGATTCCGTCCTAGAGAGCGACCGATCTATCGTCTGGGACCAGGCCGAAAACCGGCTTCACGCCCAAAAAGCCCTGCTCGTCGAACTGCTCGGCTAGTCGACCACCTGCTCAGAGTCGACAGGTGACGTACGCATCGAGTTCGCTGGGATCGATCTCGCTCGGAAACGAACCCTGAACGCTATGAGCCGCGTCATCGGTCGCACGGATATGTGTCCGAAGATTGTTGATCGTCGACAGACACGTCGAATGAGTCCGTACACAGAGTCTCGTTGTACTACAGAGCGGACAGGTCCACCGACAGAACATCGTCTCCAACTGTTTTCGTGTGTGCATTATATACTAACATAAATCAGAACCGCCGATAAAAAACTCTTGTTCAGAAAGCCATGACGAACGGGTGAAAACTGAGTTTGAAGTGCCTAATTAGACATAAATAGTACAAATACCTATTTGATTGTAGATATTGTAGGTCGACTTACTCGGTGAAGGCGGCGTACAGCACACCGAGCAGGCCGCCGTAGACGACGTGACCCACGAGGCTCATCGGGTTGCTATCGGGGACCGGCGGGGTCACTGGCAGCACTGCGCCGACCCACAGCGGCATGACGACCGCGCCGAGGATCGCCCAGAGGGCGATGCCGTAGACGATGCCTGCACCGAGGCTCCTGCCGAACGTGTTCGTGTACTGTGGGGCCGCGCGGGCGAAACCAGCGAAGAGTACACCCAACACTGCCGAGTGGGCCATGTGGATCGTCCAGCCAGCGACGCCGCCGCTGAAGCCGTACAGGCCGGGGATCGCCCCGGCGATGATCTCCGGCATCATCGTCGACATGAGGACACCGAAGACAAGGCCGCCGCCCAGCCCGCCGAGGACGCCCGCTTTCCAGTCTGCGAGGTTCACTACCGTTGCCGTTCGCGTGGAGGTTTTTGTTGCCATTGCAGGTGAAACGACGCGCAAGTACCGGAAAATCCTGCCTGAGTTCGGCGTTGCTGGCGCACACTACCGCAACAGCTATGTGCGGTAGTCAGTATCACACGAGAAGTCGACATCAGTTCCGACCAACCCAGAGGCGCTCGGCTACTCGTCGACGGGAGGCTCTTCGATTCCCGGTGGAAGGCCGAGATGTTTGATTCCGGTGCGTTCGTGAATCTCGAACCGAAAGAGGGTGGTGGGTTCATCGACGCTGGCCTGTCTGAACACCTCGGGTCGCCATCTGATCTCCATCTCGTCGAGAACCGACGTGAGTTCGCTGTCGGGAACCTCACTGAGCGAGCCCGAAAGCAGAACGCTCCGCCAAATGAACGGCGTCTCGGCGCTGTAGACGAGAAACCGGGCGGTCTCGGCCCGTTGGCTCAGCTCGTGTTTACGGCTCTCGCCGCCGAGAACGTAGACGAAGTAGAGCGCGGTCTCGCCATCGAACCAAAACGACAGCGGCCGTAGCATCGGGAGTCCGTCGGTGGGAATCCCCAACACGCCGGTGCTCTGACTCGACAGAAAGCTCTGAATGTTTTCGTCACTCATCGGCTCCATCCCGTACTCGGCGAGGCCGTCGACGGTCATAGCTCACACTCACGGCCGTCGGCCGCATAAGCCATCGCTCGCGTCGGGTGAAATGATAATAGACACTGGAGACAGGTTGGTTCTGCCACAGGTACCGGTCGACTACTTTCACCCCGGCCACCACACCTTTTAAACCAGTGAGGCCAAAGAAGGGGCTGTGGCAACCGCAGACGACCAGCTACGGTTCTTTCCGTACGAAACGCCGTACCCGAACCAGCGCGAGGCGATTGACCGGATCGCCAACTCGCTGAGCAGCGGCCAAGACGTCCTCTTGGAGGGCGCACCCGGCACTGGCAAGACGCTCTCGGCGCTCGTGCCCGCGCTCGAATACGCCCGCGAACACGACAAAACGGTGGTCATCACGACCAACGTCCACCAACAGATGCGCCAGTTCGTCGAAGACGCCCGCGCGATCACCCGCACCGAGCCCATTCGCGCCGTCGTATTTAAAGGCAAAGCCAAGATGTGCCATATCGACGTGGGGTACCAAGAGTGCCAGAGCCTCCGGGATACGACCCGCAAACTGGTCGAGACTGAAGACGACAAAAACCAGCTCGCTGCCCGCCAGCGCGAACTGTTGGAGGCGAGCACGGAGGGCGATTCGAGTGCGATCGAGGCTCGAAGCGCGGTGATGGACGAGCTCGATTCGGTCGACGCCGAGTTGGAGGAGCTCCAGGACGGCAACGTCTGCGACTTTTATTACAACAACCTCGTCGACGACACCGACGAGTTTTTTTCGTGGCTCTTTGATGACGTTCGGACGCCCGACGACGTGTACGAATACGCCGACGAGCAGGGACTGTGTGGCTACGAACTCCTGAAGGAGGGCATGGAGGGTGTCGACCTCGTGGTCTGCAACTATCATCACCTGCTGGATCCGATGATTCGCGAGCAGTTCTTTCGATGGCTCGACCGCGATCCGAGCGACGTGATCACGGTGTTCGACGAGGCCCACAACATCGAGGACGCCGCCCGGGATCACGCGACGCGGACGCTGACCGAAAACACCCTCCAGTCGGCGCTCGACGAGCTGGAGGGCCTCGACGACTCGCGTGCCGAGCCCGCTCGAAACGTGATCGAGGCGTTTCTCGACGCGCTACAGTCGACCTACGACAAGGGGCTGGGCACGAAGATCAACTCTCGAAAGGTCGGCGACGAGTGGACCGATCTCGCGGTGGCGAACCGCGACCGCCGAGACGATCTGACGCTGGCGTTCTTGGGTCGCTACGAGGGCCGCGGGATCAGTATCGAAGCCGAACTTGCGGTTCAACTGGGGAAGGTACTCGACGAGGAGTACGAACAGGCCTACAGGGACGGCGAGGCGACGACGCGGGCCGAGTGCCAGACGCTCCAAGCGGCGACCTTTATCAACACCTGGATGTCAGAGGGCGACGAACTCGGCCAGCATCCGATGGTCGGTGTCCGGCGGGACGCCACGACAGAAGAGATCTACGGGCGGGCCGAGTTGTACACCTGTATTCCCCGCGAGGTGACAAGCGAACTGTTCGACGAAGTGTACGCGAGCATCCTGATGAGCGCGACGCTGCGGCCCTTCGACGTGACCGAGGACGTCCTCGGCCTCGACTCACCGGCGCGGCTGGCCTACAAACTCGGCTATCCCGAGGCCAACCGCCGGACCTACGCCGCGAGGGTACCGGCGCTGTTCGCCAGCGAGCGGGACAACCCCGACACTCAGGAGACGATTACCGAACTGCTCCAGGACGTGATCCGGTTTACGCCCGGCAACACCCTGCTGTTTTTCCCCTCGTACTCGGAGTCCGAGCGGTACTACGACCGACTCGACGACAGCAACAGGAGCGAGGACCTCGGAACGCTAGTGCTCGATGGCTCCGACCGCTCGACCGAGAAACTACGCAAACGGTTCGTCGACAGCGACAATGCCACGCTGTGTACCTCGTTGTGGGGCACGCTCGCCGAGGGGGTGAGCTTCGACGGCGACGATGCCCGGACCATCGTGGTCGTTGGGGTGCCGTACCCCCATCTCTCCGAGCGGATGGAGGCGGTCCAAGAGGCCTACAATCGGGCCTACAGCGACAGTCGACGCACGCGGGATGCGGGCTGGGCCTACGCCGTCGAGATCCCGACAATCCGCAAAACGCGACAGGCGTTGGGGAGAGTGATTCGATCACCGGAGGATTTCGGCGTGCGAATTCTGGCCGACAAACGCTACACACAGGCCGATATGGGCAAATACAGCGTTCGCAAGAGCTTCCCGGTCGAAGAACGCAAGGAGTTGGTCGACATCAAGCCGCAAAAGCTGAAATTTGCCATGCTGAACTTTTATACTGATCACGACGCCTATGGCGGAAATCCACCGGAGCCGTGAGCGGTGCTGTATCCTCTCCCTACTCGCTCCCGCTGGTCGCTCCTTGAGGAAGGGGCCTTAGCACCTCGAACCAGGTAATCAGCCCACACCGCAGTTGGGATTGGAGTCCGTACGTCGACCGTGTTGTCGACCTCGTAAAAGAGCCCAAATCGGTTAGATGAAAAAGCCCTTGAAGACGTTGATGACTACCCACTTGACTTTCTCGATGGTTTGGCCGTCTTCGCCCGTAATCACGATATTGTCGTTTGCAACCGCATCCCGGAAGGCTGCTGCGGGATTACTTGCAGCGGTGAGTTCTTCGACGGTCGCTCGGTCCGTAGTGATCTTGCGTTTCGCATCCCCACTGGGGTTATCGTCGATCTCTGTGATGCGGTTGTCGTCGTCCATGACGATCGAGTAGGTGATCTCGGAGTCCCCGTCTTCGATGTAGATATTACTGGTACCGGCGAGGCTGATCGGCCCGAGGTCGACGCTGTCTGCGTTCTCGTTGTAGAGCGGAACCATCTCGTCTAGGGATTCATAGAGGTCAGCGTCACCGCTGTCCGACTGGGCGACTGCGCCGCCACTCACTGCACTCACGAGCAGAACCACGACCAGCAACACCTGTGGAATAAGTTTAATATTCATTTTCGAATATATAAAGTCACGTGAGCATATAAATTAGATGTATATGGGATACTAACACACTATTGGCCGTGTGTTCTTTTTCTTCCAGTTCGGTCGACAGCGTAGTCACTGTACGGTGTGTTTGAACACGGTCGACCAACGGTGTGGGACTGGGGAACCTATCGTTCAGCGTTCCATCGATTAGGATCGAGAAAGGCCGACAGCACGTGCGGCCCGGCGTTCATTGAGATTCGGACGATGTCACAACACTTTATGATTCAGCGAAGCAACTCGGAGGTACATGTCAGCGATACAGCTCTCCAACGTCACAAAGCAGTTCGACGACGTCGTCGCCGTCCGTGATTTGGATCTCACCGTGGAGTCGGGCGAGATCTACGGCTTTCTCGGGCCGAACGGCGCGGGAAAGTCGACGACGATCAACATGCTCTTGGACTTCGTCCGGCCAACCGAGGGCACCATCCGAGTGCTCGGCGAGACGGTCGCCGACAACAGCGTCGACATCCGTCAACGGATCGGTGTGCTCCCCGAAGGGTTCGACGTCTATTCACGGCTGTCGGGCCGCAAACACATCGAGTTCGCTATCGACTCCAAGGAGGTCGACGACGACGCCGACGCAATTCTCGAACGCGTTGGGCTGGCTGATGCGGCCGACCGCAACGCCGGCGGCTACTCGAAAGGAATGCGCCAGCGGCTCGTGCTCGGAATGGCGCTCGTCGGCGAGCCCGAACTGTTGATTCTCGACGAGCCCTCGTCGGGGCTCGATCCTGGTGGGGCCAAAGAGATGCGCGAGATTGTCGAAACCGAAGCCGACCGTGGGGCGACAGTCTTCTTTTCGAGCCACGTGCTCGGCCAGGTCGAGGCCGTCTGCGACCGAGTCGGTATTCTCCACGAAGGCGAACTCGTAACCGAAGACAGCATCGGGGGGCTTCGCGAGGAGGTCGGCACCGAAGAAACACTGATTTTGACCGTCGACGACGCCACCGACGACGATCTGGACGCCGTGCGGACGATCAGCGGCGTTTCGGGCGCGGCCGTCGACGGGAACGTGGTCACGGTGTCGTGTGAGCCGGACGTCAAAACCGATGTGATCTCGACACTCAGCGCGGCTGGCATCGAAATTCAGGACATCGAAACCGAGTCGACGTCGCTCGAAGAGCTGTTCTTGTCGTACACCGACGGCGAGGGTGTCGTCGAGAAGAACGACGGCCAATCCGTGTCCACCGAACCCCAAGAGGCCTCGGCCGCACCGGAGGGGCGCCAATGAGCTGGTTCGTCGTCGCCCGCAAGGATTTCGAGGACTCGATCCGCTCACGCTGGCTGCTCGGGCTCACGGTGCTGTTTATCGGGCTCATCACGCTTTTCGCATTGAATCTTCGTTCTCCGACTGGAGGGGAAACGATCAGCACGAACGCATTTCTGGGAGGAGGGTTTGTTCGAATACTTGCAGGGACGCTGATCCCCTTCATCGCGGTTGTGATCGCCTACAGTGCCGTGATAGGCGAACGTGAGTCAGGATCGCTCAAACTTATGCTGTCACTGCCGCACTCCCGTGCTGACGTCGTCGTGGGGAAGGTTGTTGGTCTCGCCACGGCGCTGTCGACGGCGATCGTCGTCGGTTTCGTGCTTCCAGCAATTATCTTGGCGGTCGGGCCGCTCTCGCTCGATATCGTGAGCTACGTTGGCTACACCCTGTTAGTCGCGTTGTTAGTCTCAGTGTTCGTCGCCATTGCCGTTGGCTGGTCAGCGGTCGCACCCAGCCAGCGGATCGCAGTCGGCGGTGCAATTGGACTCTACTTCCTATTCGTTCCGGTCTGGGCCCTGATCCGGACTACACTGCCGTTCACGCTGAGGTCGCTGCCCGACTGGGTGCCGTTGAGCCCACAGCAGGTCTACGAACTCATCTTGGTCATTAATCCAGCCAGTGGCTTCGAGATCCTCTCGGGAGCGCTTTTGGGAGGAGAGTTACTCAGCGGGAGTAACGCCGACCTCCAACTACAGGCGCTGGTGATGATGCTCGGTTGGCTGGTTCTGATGCCGTTGATTGGCCTGCTCTTTTTTGAACGCAGAGACCTCTAACCCACTGGTGGCTTGCTGCTGTCAGTCTATGCAGCAGGCGGCCACTCGATACCACGGTCGGCGAGCAAACGAGCGAATTCGGTTTCGTCGACCACCTCGACGTCGTTGTCGGCCGCATCGTCCTGTTTTCGCTGCCCGGGGTTCTCGCCGATGACGAGATAGTCGGTGTTGCCCGAAACGCTCCCGGTCGCGTTCGCGCCGTGGGACTCGACGAGATCCTGTGCCTCACTCCGCGAGGTCGACAACGAGCCTGTGAAGACGAACGTGAGACCAGCGAGGTCCTCGGCGACCTCGTCGGTGTCGACCGACTGGGGCTCGACACCTGCGGCAAGCAGGTCATCGAGCGCCGCGCGGTTCTCCTCGTTGTCGAAAAACTCCCGAATCTTGTGGGCAACGATCGGGCCGACGTCGTCGACGGCCTCCAACTCGCCGGAGTTCGCATCTATAAGCGCCTCCAGCGAGCCGAACTCGCGAGCGAGGGCAGTCGCGGTCGAACCGCCGACTTCAGGGATCGACAGCGCCGTCAGGAACGAATCGAGCGGCGGCTCGCGGGCGGCGTTGATCTCGTCTATGAGGTTCCGAGCGCTCGTCTCGCCCCACCCCTCCAGCGCGGCGAGTTCGTCGCGGTCGAGCCGGTAGAGGTCCGCCAAAGAGTCCACTAGTCCGGCCTCACGGAGTTGGCCGATGCGTTCGGGACCAAGCCCCTCGATATCGAGCCCGCCGCGGCTAACATAGTGTTCGATCGCGCGTTCGAGTTGCGACTCACACGCGAGGCCGCCGGTACAGAACGCCAGCGGGCCATCGCGTTCGACCGGACTGCCGCAGACCGGACAGCGGTCGGGGAACGCAAACGTGGAGTCACCGTCGGCCTCGACGACCTCCTCGATGTAGGGGATGACGTCGCCCGCCCGGAGCACCCGGACGGTGTCGCCGACGTCGACGCCCAGCGACTCGATCTCGCCGGGGTTGTGGAGCGTCGCCCGCGAGACGGTGACGCCGCCGACCTGGACCGGCTCCAGAAGAGCCACTGGCGTCATCCGGCCGGTTCGGCCGACCTGGACGACGATGTCGGTGATCCGTGTCACCTCCGTGCGGGCTGGGAACTTGTATGCGAACGCTGACCGGGTAGCCCGTGAAGTGGTTCCGAGCGCCTCGCAGGCGTCGATATTGTTGACCTTGATGACGACGCCGTCGATTTCGTAGTTCAGACTCTCGCGGTCGGCCATCAACGCGTCGCGGTAGTCGATTGCTTCGTCGATATCGTCGGCCCCTTTGGCACGGTCGTCGACGTTGAACCCCCACTCGCCGAACGCCTGCAGTTCGTCCCACTGGGTGGCTGGCCGCTGGCGCTCGGCGTCCTCGTAGGCCATAATGCCGTAGAAAAAGCAGTCGAGTGGTCGGGAGGCGACGACCGAGGGGTCGAGTTGGCGGATCGTCCCCGCGGTGGCGTTCCGCGGGTTGGCGAACGGGTCGTCACCGCGTTCGACACGGGTGGCGTTGAGTTGGCGAAAGCCGTCTTTCGGCATGAATACCTCGCCGCGGACCGCCAGGAAGTCGGGGTAGTCGCCGCGGAGTCGCTGGGGGATCGACCGAATCCGTCGAACCTGGGCGGTCACGTCGTCACCCTTGCGGCCGTCGCCGCGGGTTGCCGCCCGAACGAGTCGACCCTGTTTATAAACGGCCTCCAGCGAGATGCCGTCGAACTTGGGTTCGCAGACGTAGCCCTGCGGATCGTGGCCATCGGCACGAAGCTCCCGGCGAACCCGCTCGTCGAACTCACGGACGTCGGTCGCCTCGCCGCTTTGGTCGATCGAGAGCATTGGGGCAGTGTGTTCGACCGTCTGGAGTTCGTCGACCGGCTCGCCACCGACGCGCTGTGTCGGGCTGTCACGTTCGACGAGGTTGAACTCGGCTTCGAGATCCTCGAGGCGCGCAAAAAGGAGGTCGTAGCGCCGGTCGGCGATCAGTGGCTCGGCCTCGATGTAGTAGCGGTGGTCGTGTTCGCGGATCGCCTCGCGAAGCAGCTCGACCTGGCGTTCGGCCTCGGCGGCCGAAAGCGATTCGACCGGCTCGAAATCGGTCGGTGGATCGTGAATATACGGGTTCGAGTTGTCGACGCGACTCATTGGTAGGGCTTCTGTCTGATACCCCAAAAGCCATCTGGGTCGACGAACGGTGTCGAAAAGTCGACCGGGGCAATACATCAACTGGTCAACGGCGATCGGCGAACAGTGAATGGGAGACCGCACGCCAATTATCAAATATAAATACCTGACCGGTACTGTTTATACTTTCACTGGAATTTACTGAGGATAATGAATGAGGCCCTTTTGAGTCTCGGTATCGTCGGACTTGTTGGGCTTGGAGTTCTCACGAGTGGGCTGTTGGCGATCTACTCGTGGTCACGGATCTCACACCCGATTTCGACGTCCTACGCCGTACTGATGAGCGCAGATGCCGTGTGGGCCGGCAGCTATTTGCTGATGATTCTCAGCAGTGGTGGAGTGCTCTTGGAGCTCGGAATCATCGTCAAGGCGCTGGGTTCGGTGCTCGCTGGCGTCGCATGGCTGTTGTTCGTCAGCGAGTACACCGGTGACAGCGAGTGGATTCCAGCGTGGTTCTGGTGGCTGATCACGGCCGAGGCCACTGCGTTCGGCCTACTGGTAGCGGTCAATCCACGATCGTTGGTGCTCACCGAGGTCGAACTCGTCGAGTTCGGCCAGTTTACTTTCGCAGCTGAAACCGCAGGGATCCTTACCGAACTCCAACTGCTGTTTAGTGTCGGGCTCGTGGTTGGGTCGCTGGTTCTTTTGGGCCGGTTTTTCATCCAGTCACGAAGCGTCTACCGCTACCAGGCGCTGATTATCCTCCTGATCGGGACGCTAGTTGCAACCTCGGCGACGGTGTTCGTCAGCGGGTCGGCGATCGTCTCGTTCGTCGACCCGACACCGATTCTGTTCAATCTCCAGGCGCTCGGTGTGGGATGGGCGCTGTACCGCTACGACTTCCTGAAGGTGGCCCCGGTGATCGTTACGCGGTTCTTCCGTGATATGAGCGATCCAGTATTGCTCGTCGACAGCGCGTTTACGGTCGCCGACTACAACGGGGCCGCCGACCGGCTGATCGACGGACTCAAACCACACCAATCGATCTCGGCGATCGACGACGAGGTGTTCAGCCGAACACTCGAAACCGCCATCAGAACCGGTAAAACAGATATCGAGTACACGAATCGGCGCGAGCGCCGAACGTACGATGTCGAAGTGACCGCCGTGACCGATCAGTTCGATGTCGACCAGGGGTACGTTGTCGTCCTGCGGGATATCACCGACCGCAAGCGACGCGAGCGACGGCTCGAAGAGCAAAACGAGCGCCTGGCGGAGTTCAGCAGCATCATCTCGCACGACCTGCGGAATCCGCTGTCGACCGCCACCGGCTGGACCGAGCTGATCGACCGACGGCTGTCTGAAGAGCCGCCAGACATCGATGGTGCTACCGAAGCCGTGAAAATGTTGGTCGAGTCTCACGAACGGATGGACGAACTCATCGACGTGTTGTTGACGATGGCGCAAGAGGGCCAGACGGTCGACGAAACGACGTCCGTCTCACTTGACGACTCGGCGGCTGAAGCCTGGGCGACCGCCGCAACCGGGAGCATGGAGCTGGTCGTCGACACCGAGCGGACGGTCGAGGCAGACCGGGCCAGACTGCGACAGGCGCTCGAAAACCTCTTTCGCAACGCAGCCGACCACGGCGACGCCTCGACAGTCACCGTGACCGATATCCCCGACGGCTTCGCAGTCGAAGACGACGGCGAGGGGATCGGCGTCGACGAACGCAACGAGCTGTTCGAGTTCGGGTACACGACCGACGAGAAGGGAACCGGAATCGGGCTGGCGGTCGTCAAGCGGATTATCGAGGCCCACGGCTGGCGGATCGGCGTCGACGAAAGCCAACAGGGTGGGGCGCGATTCGAGATTACGACAATATAAACCAGTAAGTGTGTGAATCGTCACGGACAGGAATCGTATCATCGTGTGGTGTCGACGTCATCAACTTATTACGTCGACAGCAAGCCGAATACCCCTTGTCGGCAGCCAGAAGCACGAAATGGGTTCGCAATCAGCGATGTGATGATAAGCAGTGTGATCGGTTAGACAATCGGCTGCTGGTAGGTCATCAAAACGAAAGGGAGTTGTTCGATAGATTACTCGATTTCTTCTTCGTAGAGTGTCTGACTCTGATCGCCGGACCTCCAGATGACACTGACCGTTTGACCCTGTTGGAGTTTGACGCTCTCGTCACTGATATAATCATCATTTATTTTAATATTGTGTTCTTCTGGATCGGCGTTGTAGGCAACCTCGTGAAGGTCGACGCCAGGTGGAGTGGGCGACATATCCCGTCTTTCGAGTTTTTTGTGTGCGGAGACGACGCGTAAATCATCTCCGGTACTCACGGTTTCGGTGTTCCATCCGGCAACAGTCAGAATCGGATTGGAGCGATCTTCGGTATCCGAGTAGATCGATCGTTTCTCCAGTTCGTCTTCATTCTGATAGACAGCGGGATTGTCGATGGCGTTGTATGCCGGATCCCCGTCGACGCTCACACGGATATGACGCGAATCGATCTGTTCGCCACCGGCGTGCGTGATCGTTACTACTTTCCAATCGTCAGTATCCCCAGCCCCGTCGGTTATTTCGTATCCATCTTGCGACTCGACATCGAACTCCGTTTGCGGTGGAGTCTCGCTTGCCGAGTCGGTCACCCCCAATATACTCGACCCAACGACCGCCGCAAGAATCACCGTCACCGCCACCATCAGAATCACCCCGATTACAGAACTCACGCCCGAGTTGTCGTCGAATAGTGCTCGTCGTTGATCCATGTGACGAACATGACCAACGGTCAACTATTTAATACTTGGGCCAAATTATCGGTTTGTATAAAAACAAGTCTAATTGCGTGTACAGTCGTCACTCGCTGTCGACTACTCGAATACGCGAGACGTTCTCCGAGAGCAGACCACGAAACAGCGTTTCATACACCGGCCTCAAGGGATGGCTATGAATCAGTCGAAGACGGGATGTCGACGATGCCTGACTCACCACCGAGCGCCGCTTACAGGTCAGCGACGTCTTCGATCGCGTCGGTGAGTTCTGTGATTGAGTCAATTGTGATGGAGGTCTCAGCGACTCACGGAATATGGGGCTATCGACTCGCCGACCGGGATGGGAACAGGCTGTCGTTCAGGCCGACTGCTCCATGTTGGTTCGCACCTGTTCGATAACGTCGCCGTGTTCGTGCTGCGGGCTAAACAGCACGAAGTCGGTGTCTTCGTCGGCCCGGAGCGTGTGGCCGGGCGGCCAGTAGAACATGTCCCCGGTCGTGTCGACCTCTTCGCTGCCGTCGCTGTAGGTGACCGTCAGCGCGCCGTCGACGATGTACCCCCAGTGGGGCGACTGGCAGCGGTCGTCTTCGAGGCCATCGAGGAGTGCGGTGATGTCGGTTCCCGCTGCGAGGGTGAAATACTCCGCGGCGAGCGGGCCGTAGTCGGTTGTGTCGCCGAAGTCGGGTTGGTGGCAGGCGACAGCAGCCGGGGTGTCGATCCGGACAGGAATGTCTTCTTTAGCGATGTTCATTGGGTCCTCCGGACGTGCTCTCCGTCTTGGCCTCGCGTTCCGACCGACAGCACACTGAGCACACCGGTCAAACGTTTGCTGCATGCAGTATTAGATGTTAACATACAGCACGAACAGTGAGTGTCAGATCGGTGTGGGAGAGTCGCAATTCGATCGACCGGCAGACAGTCGACCAGCGGACTGTCAGTACGGCCTACAGCACGCGGAGCCGGTAGCCCTCGGCGACCGTCTCGTCGGTCACCCGGTCGGCCTCGACTGCGGCGTCGAGCAGGTCGTCGACGAACGACTTGGGCACCTCGACGCTGATGAAATCGGGTCCCTCCCGCGCCGTCGTGAGGCGGGCCATTGTCCGGCTGGTGCCGTCGTCGTTGTAGATGCTGCCGACGCGCTCGCCGTCACGGCGGAATCGGAGGGTCACGTCGGTCGGCTCGATCTCGTCGAAGGCCACCTCGAAGACCCGATCGTCGCTTTCGACCCGCGCGAGCATGCGGCCGTCGCGTTCGGTCACGAGCTGCTTCATACACCGGATAGGGGCTCTACTCGAATAACTCGAGGGTTGGTCACTCCCGGCGTCATGTCGACCCCGGTGTTCGGAGCACACAGCCAGCACTCAGGACAGCGTTCGTGTGCGTTCGTAGATCGACCCGCCGAGCGCACCAAGCGGCAGCGTCAGCCAGAGCGTATAGATGGATGGCACGATTCCCCGTATCACGACAGTGGTGAGGAATTCACTGAAGAGTTCCAAAATAGTCGACAGCCCGAGGAGTTGTCCCGGGTCTTGGAGGACGCTCGAAATCATCGTGAGGCCACCGACAAGGAGGCATCCGACCAGATAGCTCAGCCCCGTCGCGAGCAGTCCGGCAACGGGGCCGAGCCACGAGCGTTCAGTCGAGGCCACCCGCCACACGAGGACGCCCGAGACGAACGCCGATGGGACGAAGACGGGGATCGCTGCCGCAGCAGTCTGTACGGCATACACACCGACGGGGTAGTTACCGTAGCTGAAGGAGAACGGCCCGAAAGTCGTCACTTCTGAGACAATGGGGATCTGACCGATGAGAATGAACAGCACGGCCGCACCCACCGAGGTAGTCGACATCGCATACCCCGCACCGACCCCTCGGCGGTCGGCATACGGCAGTCGATCGGGTCCGTACTGCTTGCAGACGGCGGCCATACGCGAAATAGGGATGGGTGGTATCATAAGTGGGTTGTCATCTATTAAGGGCAATCGGGGCAGGGGTCTGCGCCGTATAGTTAGGTATTGTGTGATAATTCACATAATCGTGTTGGTGTGGTCGACGGACCGACGAGACCGAGCAGTTGGTTCCCATAGTGACGAATTAAAACACCGCATAGGTACGATGGTTAGCAGTCGACTGTAGTCTGCGATAGGTAGAGGCCGAGTCTGTCACAGTCCTACAATTGGGATAAAAATCTACCGTCGACGCTCCGACCCAGTACACAAGCCACGAGGTCGACCGAAAGTTAGCGGGGAGGTGGGCGGCCGAAAGTTAGCTGAGTGGTGTCGACACAGTTCGTGTGCGTTCGTAGATGGAACCGCCAAGCGCGCCGAGCGGCAGCGTCACCCGGAACGTGAATATGAAGGCGACGACTCCGGCAACCGGTGCGAGATAAACGACACCGGTTACGAATTCGACCCCCGTCGACAGTGTGCGGAGTTGGCTGGGGTCCTGAACGATGGTCTGAACGACCAGCACGACGTAGGTGACGAAGCTACCGACCGCATAGGTAAGGCCCATGGCTGCCAGTCCAGCTACGGGGCCGAACCGCGACAACTCGGCGGAAAAACTTCGGCGCTCGCAGTCTTACATATAAAACAGATGCAGAAAATCACCCGTCGACACACTACCACCAAACGCCGCTTATAAATCTGATTTATAGGTCAGCGACGTCTTCGATGGCGTCAGTCAGCTCTTTGATCGACTCGACGTCGTGTTCACCCATGTGACCGATGCGGAACGTCTTCTCGCCCAGTTGGGAGCCGTAGCCGTTCGAGAAGGCCATATCGTACTCCTCGTTGATCGTCTCAATGGTCTCGGCGACGTCGATCCCCTGGGTGTTCTCGATACAGGCGACCGTCTTCGATTCGTACCCTTCTTCGGGGAACATGGCGAAGTGTTCGTTGGCCCAGTCTTGAACGTATTCGGCCATCTCCGTGTGGCGCTGAGCGCGACCCTCGTGGGTCTCTTCGAGCATGTACTTCATCTGCTTGCGGTACGCAAGCATGATCGGGATGGCGGGCGTCGAGTGGGTCTGGCCCTTCCGGTCGTAGTAGTCCAGACAGCGCTGGAAGCCGCCGTACCACGAGGCTTCGTCCTTTTCGAGCTCTCGTTCGTAGGCCTCGTCGGTGACAACACAGATTGCGAGTCCCGGTGGCATGGCAAAGGCCTTCTGTGTTGAGGCGAAGATCACGTCGATTCCGTGTTCATCGATGTCGACGTAGTCGCCGCCGAGACACGACACCGCGTCGACCACAAAGTAGGTGTCGGGATACTCGTCGACCACGTCGCCGATCTCCTCGACGGGATTGCGGACGCCGGTCGAACTCTCGTTCATGACGCAGGCGACCACGTCGTAATGTTTGTCGCTGGTTTCGAGTTCCTCGCGGATGTCCTCGGGTTTGATCGCCTGGCCCCACTCGTATTCGAGCCGGTCGACGTTCTTACCGAGGCGTTCGGCGACGTTGGCGTGGCGCTCGCTGAAGCTGCCGCAGGTCGGGACGAGAATGTTCTCGTCGACGAGGTTGAGCGTCGAGGCCTCCCAGAACTCGGTGCCCGAGCCAGTGAGGATGATGACGTTGTTCTCGGTGCCGAGGAACTCCTTGGTGTCCTCGACGATGGTCGTATAGAGGTCAGTCATGCGGTCCATCCGGTGGCCGAACATGGGTTGGGCCATCTCATCGATGACGTCCTCCCGTACTTCGGTCGGGCCGGGGATGTACAGCGTCTTGTCTCGATAGTCGTCGGTATACTCCTGTTTTTTCGTCACGAAATCCACCTTGTGGCTATCTATCGGCAGCGAGAGGCCATGGTAGTTTTGATACGGTCCTGGAGCCCGATGTCCGACAATTTAAACCCCGGCACCCGGCAACAAGGAGTAATGAAGCCAGCCGAGATCCCCGGACTGCCGCCGGGGGTCGACGACCAACTCGCAGGCGAGGGGATCGAGGAACTGTATCCGCCCCAAGCCGAGGCCGTCGAGGCAGGGCTGACAGAAGGCAACAGCCTCGTCGCCTCGGTGCCGACCGCCAGCGGCAAGACGCTGATCGCCGAGTTGGCCATGCTGTCGGCGATCCAGCGCGGCGGCAAGGCCCTCTACATCGTCCCGTTGCGGGCACTTGCCAGCGAGAAGAAGACGGAATTCGAACGCTGGGAGGAGTATGGCATCTCGGTGGGCGTCTCCACGGGAAACTACGACTCCAGCGGCGAATGGCTCGCCAGCCGTGACATCATCGTTGCCACGAGCGAGAAGGTCGACTCGCTCGTCCGCAACAACGCCGCGTGGATCGACCAGCTTTCGTGTGTCGTCGCCGACGAGGTGCATCTGGTCGACGACCGAAATCGGGGCCCGACCCTCGAAGTCACGCTTGCCAAACTCCGCCGGATCAATCCAGGACTCCAGGTCGTCGCGCTCTCGGCGACGGTCGGCAACGCCAGCGAGATAGCCGACTGGCTCGATGCCGAGTTGGTCCACTCGGAGTGGCGACCGATCGACCTCCGGATGGGCGTCCATTTCGGCAACGCGATCAACTTCGACGATGGGAGCCAACGGGAGGTTCCCGTCGAACGCAGCCAGCGCAAAACCGAGGCACTCGTCGACGACACCCTCGATGAAGGCGGGTCGACGCTCGTCTTCGTCAACTCCCGACGGAACGCCGAGTCGGCCGCGAAACGCCAGGGCGGCGTGGTTGGGCGTCGACTGGATGGCGACGAAAAAGTCGAACTCCGAGAACTCGCCGAGGAGATCCGTGGGATCTCCGACACCGAAACGAGCGACGATCTGGCCGACTGCATCGAAAACGGCGCGGCATTTCACCATGCGGGGCTCGCCTCCCAGCACCGAACCCTCGTCGAGGACGCGTTTCGTGATCGGCTGTTGAAGGTGATCTGTGCCACCCCGACGCTGGCGGCGGGGGTCAACACGCCAAGTCGACGGGTGATCGTCCGCGACTGGCGGCGCTACGACAGCGAGTTCGGCGGCATGAAACCGCTCGACGTACTCGAAATCCACCAGATGTGTGGGCGGGCGGGCAGACCGGGGCTCGACCCCTACGGCGAGGCTGTCCTGCTGGCCAAAAACGCCGACACGATGGACGAACTCTTCGAGCGCTACATCTGGGCCGACCCCGAGCCCGTGCGCTCGAAACTGGCCGCCGAGCCAGCCCTGCGGACCCACCTACTGGCGACGATCGCCTCCGGCTTTGCCAACAGCCGCGAGAGTTTGTTGGAGTTCCTGGATGCGACGCTGTACGCCACCCAGGCCGGTGACGACGGCTATCTGTCGACGGTGACAGACACCGTCCTTGGCTATCTGGAGGCCAACGGCTTCATCGAGCGCGACGAGGGGACGATTCGGGCGACGAACATCGGCCACACGGTCTCGCGGCTGTATCTCGATCCGATGAGCGCCGCCGAGATCATCGACGGACTCCGGTACGCCGAAGAGAACCGTGGCGAGGCGTCGACCAGTGAGCCTCAGCGAGCGCGACCGGCTGCGGATGCGAGAGAGACCGACGGGTTCGTCTCGGCGAGTGAACTCCAGACTGGAGACGAACCCGAGGACGAGTCGGCCGATGATTCGTCGACCGACACTGGAGAACCAGCCCAGCCGACGCCGCTGGGGCTCTACCACCTCGTGAGCCGAACGCCGGATATGTACGAGCTCTACTTGAAATCGGGAGACCGCGAGAAATACACGGAACTCTGCTACGAACTCGAATCGGAGTTCCTGGGCCGAGTGCCCTCGGAGTACGAAGACGTGGCGTTCGAAAGCTGGCTGTCGGCGCTCAAAACAGCCAGACTGCTCGACGACTGGGCCAGCGAGGTCGACGAAGACCGAATCACCGAGCGCTACGGCGTCGGGCCGGGCGACATTCGAGGCAAGGTCGACACCGCCGAGTGGCTGTTGGGCGCGGCCGAGCAGTTGGCCGGGACGCTCGAACTGTCGTCGACAGTCGCGGTCCGTGAGGCGAAAAAGCGGATCGAGTACGGGGTTCGCGAGGAGTTGATCGATCTGGCGGGCGTGCGGAACGTCGGCCGGAAACGTGCTCGGCGGCTGTTTGAAGCCGGAATCGAAAGCCGGGCGGACCTTCGGGAGGCCGACAAAGGCGTCGTACTGGGGGCACTTCGGGGTCGACAAAAAACCGCCGAGAAGATCCTCACAAACGTCGGTCGGGAGGACCCCTCGCTGGAGGACGTAGAGGCAGTCGAAACCGAGACGGCGGCCATCGCACGAGACGAGAGCGGCGGGTCCGAATCGGGTGGCGAGAGTGACGGCGACCAAGCGAGTTTGGGAGATTTCTAATGGAGCGTAGATAAATGAGAATCGTCGACGGACATGCCGAAATAGCGGATCTAGATGTGTTTTTGAGCGAGATTAGTCGGATCAGTGAGGAAACAGGCTCAACGGTTCAGTTTTTTAACGCTGACTACGTGGCAGGCGAACGCCACCTGCGGCGGGCCGCCGAGTTGGCGAGGCGGGCGGTCGACCGCGGGACGACGATTGCCCGCGATCCGGCGGTCGAACTCCTGGTGTATGCGGCCGGTCGGCGACAGATCGATCGGGCACTCGAAATGGGGGTCGACGAGGGGGCGATGGCGGTCGTTGGGGTCGTCGATGGCGGCGACGAGGAGGCGGCGGCAACAGCGGTCGAGACGTTGTTAGAATCAGCCGACCCCGTTAAGAGGGGGCGTAGGGAGACACTAACACGTTTTTTCGACATTGGCGAAGCGGAGTTGGCAGTCGTCGACGGCGATCTCGAATCGGTCGTGCTCGAACGTGTCGCACTGCTTGCAGTCGACCAGTAATCCCGGAGACGGCTTGTACGAACCCCCGTGTTTCGACTGGAGAAATACCTGATCCGGTGAAATTCAGGGAGAAGTAATAAAACGCACTACCAGATGTCGTATCCTCGTTTAGAGAGACCAAGGCAAAAAATGGTACCACAACAGGTCACGACGCGAGTTCCAACCTCTGCCACGCCAAGTGATATAAGTGCTAAGCAAAAATTCAATTAATATGAAAATAAAACCGATATGGATTATGATGGGCGGAATTATGTCAATTGTATCGATAATAGCAGTATTAACAGTATCAGTTGAATTATTTCCAGATGTAACGGATTATGAATTCTTGAAGTACATAATAGTAGGTTCACTGTTGTTGACTGTCGTAGCAGTTTTTGGACTTCTGGAACTTTCTATGAGCAAGTCCTGAGATTTCACCGTTACGTCTATAGTTCAAACCGGATCGAAGTAGGATTAGAACGTCAGAAGTGATAGTTCCACCAGGATTCGAACCTGGGTCGTTGCCCCCAGAAGGCAACAGGATTGGCCACTACCCCATGGAACTCTTGCAACCAAATCAAGCGGGTGAGTTTACAAAACCGTGTCGGTTCGACAGTCGACTGTGTCGCCGACCCACGGTTTGGTGCCACGACGGTCGCCGAATCAGCACCTATTTGGCTGCCAGCGAGCCACATCCCAGTATGTACATCGGACGCTTCATCGTCGTTGGACCGGGAGTCGGAGCCTACCGCGTCTCGTCGCGCTCGTTTCCGAACCGCCAAATCGTCGACCGCGAAGGCCTGCTCACGGTCGGGCCAACCCCCGACGCCCCCAAAACCGACAACCCGTACGTCGCGTACAACTGCGTACGGACGGTCGATGGCCCGGCCACCGACGGCGAAGTAGCGGTCGTCGGCAACGGTTCGCACGTCGATCCAATCGCGGAGAAACTCAATCTGGGCTACCCACCGCGCGATGCGCTCGCTGCGAGCCTGCTCGCGCTCGATTACGAAAAGGACGACTACAACACGCCGCGAATCGCGGGTGTTGTCGCCGAAGATGAGGCGTATATCGGCACGGTGCGACACGATGCACTGCTCGTCGAGCGCGTGACCGAGCCAACACTCGTGGCGACGTACGAGGAAAACAGCCCGACGCCGTTCGAACTGGCGGCGACGGATACCGCCGGTGCTGCGGCTGAGGTTTATGACGCCGAGTACGAACACGCGGTCTGTGCGGCCGGTGTGACCGTCGACGCCGACGGCGTTACGTACGCAATCGAAAACGGCGAGTAAGAAAACGTCCGAACCGATTTATGGCTCTCGGTCGACACAACAGCCATGCGCTACGGTATCATCTCCGACGTTCACGGGAACCTCCCGGCACTGAACGCGGTCTCCGAGGCGATGGGCCCGGTCGACCGACTCGTCTGTGCCGGTGACGTCGTGGGCTACAACCCGTGGCCAGCCGACTGTGTCGAGCGGATTCGGGCGATGGATGCGGTGACCGTCCAGGGAAACCACGACCGGGCGGTCGCGTCGGCGAGCGGCTCGCGACTGAATACGATGGCCAAAGCTGGCGTCGACTACACCTGCGAGCAGTTGGACGACGAGGTGATCGAATGGCTCGGCTCGCTGCCGACCGAGCAGTTCGTCGCGGATGGTCGAATTCACGTCGTTCACGGCCATCCCGACGACCCGGATCGGTACACCTACCCATCGGAGTTTTCAGCGTCGATGCTTCGAGACGGTGTCGACGTTTTGATTCTCGGCCACACCCACGTCCAAGGAATGCGGCAGTTCGACGAGGGAATCGTACTCAACCCCGGCAGCGTCGGCCAGCCGCGCGACGGAAACCCGGAGGCAGCGTTTGCCGTCCTCAATCTCGATGCGGATGGGGATGGGCCGAACGAACCAATGGTCGAACTGCATCGCGTCGACTATGACATCGATCAGGTGATCGACGCTGTCGAGTCAGCCGGGCTCCCGAAACGGATCGGAAATCGTCTTCGAGCAGGTCGCTGAGCCTGTCGAAACAGTTTGCTATTCCGAAAAAACCAGTCAGTTAGATCTGGTCTTGGACGATTTCGAGCGTTGCCTCGCGGTCTTCCCAGTCGACAAAGAGCGCAACCGAGGTCGCACTGGTGATTACATCGAGGAGATTGATTCCGGCATCCGACAGCGGTGTGAGGACCTCTTTGATCACACCCGGTCGGTTGGGGAGTTCACCTCCAGTGACGCGGATAACCGCAATTCCGTCTTCGACAGTGACGCTCGAGAGTGTGGTTCCGCTGACGACCTCTTCGTGGAGCACGGCCTCGGCCTTCTTGGCGACCGATTCATTGACGTAGAAGGTGATCGAGTCCATCCCGCTGGCGACCGCGTCGATGTTAATGTTGGCCCCGCGCAGTGCCTGTGAGAGCTCCGCGAGAATTCCGGGGCTGTTTCGAATCGCCCGCCCGGCGACCGTCATACAGGACAGCGGCTGTTCTTGCATATCGATCAGGTTCTCGAACTGGCCCTCGATCTGGGTGCCACCCGTAAGCAGGTCGCCGTGCTGGTAGTGGACGACCCGGACACCGAGGTGCTCGTCCTTGTATGAAAGCGCACTGGGGGCGACGACTTCCGCACCGCGGAACGAGAGATTGCGCAGTTCGTCGACCGAGATCCGACCCACGTTCCGCGCGCCTTCGACAACGCGTGGATCGCCGGTCATGACCCCCTCGACGTCCGTGACAATCACGACCTCGTCGGCGTCCATGTAGTTGCCGAGCATAACGGCAGTGGTATCGGAGCCACCGCGGCCGAGCGTCGTGATTTCTCCCTCGGCATTCTGGGCCAGAAAGCCCGTGATGACCGGAACAACGCCATCGAGTTTGCCGGCGAGCGCGGCCGCACGGCGTTTGGTCTCCTCGACGTCGACCTCGCCGAGGTCGTTGGTGATAATCGGCCACTCCTCGGTGCCGGGTTCAAGAAACAGCGCGTCGACGCCGCGGGCCGACAGCGCGGCTTTGAGCATGCGGACGCTCGTCCGTTCGCCCATCGAGACAATCTCCGCACGGTCGGCGTCCGAGGCTTCGAAGTTGATCTCGTCGAGCAGGTCGTCAGTGGTCGAGCCCATCGCGCTGGCGACGACCGCGATCTGGTGGCCCGCCTCGATGGCGTGAGCGATCGAGTCGGCCGCACGGTTGATTCGGTCGCCGCTTCCCAGACTCGTTCCGCCGAATTTGGCGACTACACGCATAGGGTAGCCCTCCAGCAGGCAGATCCGGCAGTCGACCAATCGCATGTGAGTAGCACGTCGTCGGTAAACATGGACGGTCCTTACATGGGGACCTGCATAACGTTGTTCACTTCGAGAATGGTCTCTACGGAGACGTTTCGAACGGAGTATATGAAGAGACGCTAGGAATCGCCCCAGCTGTCGGGGACTTCGATCACGTAGCGGCCGTCTTCACGAAGCGAGATGATGTACTCGTCACGGTCGTACAGCTCCATGAGATTCAGTTCGTACTGCCCGGGGCTGACGATACGGATGCTTTCGAACTGGTCGTTGAGTTCCTTTCTGAGTTCATCGAGGTTCGACCTGCCCGACTGGTCGTCTTCGGTATCGGACTCCGTGTCGACTGCTGTTTGTGCGGATTCATCCTGTTCGTCGACTGCGTCAGCCGACGAATTCGCAGTCGATTCAGGTGACGAATCACGCTCGGGTGTCGATGAATCAGCCTGCGGGCCCATCGAGCCAGCTGCGGTCAGTTCAGACGGTGAGATGATATCCGAACGTGCATCCGACTGGGCGGGCGCTTCGCCCGTGGACTCTTGCTGTTGGTTGGCCCCAGCGGTCCGTCGCGGGGAGTCGACGCCCTCCGTTTCCGGTGGAGATCCGGCCGATGGGCTGGTGGTCGGTTGGCTATCGGCCGACCGAGTCGTGGCCGATTGGCTGTCGGTTTCGACACCGGCCGGTTTGAACTGGAACTTGTTGCCGCCACAGTCGGGGCATCCCGAAAGCATCTCTTTCGAGCCGTCAGCAAAGACGTGGCCGCAGTTGGTACACTGGTGTGGCATCGGGTTATTTCCGCGAAACCAGCGCGCTGATGAGCTGTTCGTCCTTGTGGAGCGTTTCGATCTGGTTGGCCGGGCCGATCACGGTCAACTTCTTGGTCGACTCGCGTCCCATGAGGCGGTCGAGAATGCTCTGATTGCCCGCTTCGGCGCGGGGGTAGCTCTCGATTTCGATTCCCGAGAAATCGTCGGGGCTGATCTCGGTCATCGTCACTTCGATCAGTTTTGACTCCTCGTCAGGCGAGAGTCCGTCTTCGAGAATGACGATGTTTCCCTCTCGGACGCCATCGAGAATCAGTCGAATTTTCTCCATGCTTCGGAGCCCGGCCATTCGCGAGCCACTGATCAGGTCGATCTGCACACCGGAATCCGAGTTGGGCGTTGTTTCGGGCATTATCCGAAGTACTCCGCTATTTTGTCGTACACTTCGTCCATGTTGCTGCCTTCGAGCGCCGAGAGCGGCACCGTCTCGTGCTGCGGGAACGCGTCTGCGACACGCTGGACGTTCGAGTCTTCGAGATCGGTTTTGTTCGCAAAGATGAGTACCGGGAGCTCTCGGCTCTCGATGATCCCGATCAGCATCGTGTTCACCTGTGTGAACGGATCGGTCGACGAGTCGAGCACGTAGATGACGCCGTCGACGTCCTCGCGAAGCCAGTGCATGGCTTCGGCGACACCTTCGGTCGCCTCTCGCGAGCGACGGATGGCGTCGTCTTTTTCCATGTCGTGGTCGAGAAACTCCTTGTAGTCGACCTTGGTGGTGACACCGGGCGTGTCGACGATGTCGATGGTGACCGAGTGGCCATTACGCTCGATGTCGACGCCCTCCTTGCGGCGGGCCCGGCGAGTTTCGTGTGGAACGTGGCTTTCGGGACCGATCGCGTCGCCAGTCCAGTCGCGTGCAATACGGTTCGCAAGAGTCGTCTTGCCAGCGTTTGGTGGTCCGTAGATGCCGATTCGCTTCGGCTCCTCGGTTGCAAACAGCCGGTCGGTGACCCGTGAAACGCTGTCTTTGAGATTTGTGAGCAGACCCATAGTGAGCTCCCGCACCCCCTGCAGTCGCGCGGCCAGAGGAGCGTATGCAGGATTGTGACCACCGTGAACACTTAAGCACTGCGTCAGACGGAATACACTCGTTCCGTTGTTACGGGGTCTACCGACAGTTTCTGCACGGCTCACGGAGTTCTACAGACTCTAACGGACAGTTGTCGACACCTAACTGTCTCGATATCGGGAAGACGGGAGTAGATGTCCGATGTGTTGCTTACGTAGATGTCCGATGTGTTGCTTACGTAGATGTCCGATCTGTTGCTTACAACGAAACACGAAGCCAGTCAGCCTACGTGTATGTTAGATTACACGGTGTGCCCCCCACCCCTTCGTTTCCACTGGAGACGCCCGAAAGGGTGGGGTGGGGTCGACACGGAGTATCTATAAACAAGAATCTTTATATCCAAAGTTGTTTAACCACACCCGTATAGCAGTAAGAACGGTTACTTGTGTTGTTCTTTGTGTTTGGTTAAACTAGAGTAGTGTTTAGGAACCGACTAGTTAGAGTTGCGGATCCGACTCGGCCACACCTGTTCGTGAGTTCCACCCGAAACAAAGGGGTGGGGGCCTACACACGAGTATCACCCCATCACGACAGTGTTCCGGACAATCCAGCGTGAATGAATGCAAATCACACAGTCGCCTCTGTGAACAGTCCTACTGATCGACTGCCGATTGCCGAACCAACCCTGAGGTTTTTCAGTACTTTCCAGCATGGAGTGATTCCCAGCACGTCGACGAACGCGATACATACCTCACGCCTGGACCAAAGGGAGAACGTTTTTGTAGTCGCTCTTCCTCTGCTTCGTCTGCATCAATTGGACGAGTCGCTGTCCAGCTATCGAGCGGAACCCGCCGATGTACGGTTCCTGTGGTCGGTTTGATACAGCACGCGTCCCAGGTTCCACCTGAAACAAAGGGGTAGTATGACGAAGGAACACACCGAATCGGAGCCCAACTCCACCGACGACACCGAGGAGTCGACAGCTGCCAGAGATCGATCCACACCGTCGACCGACCTCGATTTCGACAGCATGTTCGACGACTCGACCGCCGAAAGCCAAGGACTGTTCGACGATCTACTGGCGAGCGAGCCGATTTTCGAGAACAAAGAGGTGCTCCGACCCTCCTACACACCCCACGAACTCCCGCACCGCACCGATCAAATCAACCAGATGGCGACGATTCTCGTCTCGGCACTTCGGGGCGATACCCCCTCGAACATCCTCATCTACGGGAAAACCGGGACCGGCAAAACCGCGAGTGCGAAGTTCGTCAGCCAGGAACTCGAATCGACCTCGAAGAAGTTCGATGTCCCCTGTGAGGTCGAGTACATCAACTGCGAGGTCACCGACACCCAGTATCGAGTGCTTGCCCAACTGGCGAACAAGTTCATCGACAAGAACGTCGACCGGATCGAATCGAAGATCGAAACGCTACGGGAGGTGCGTGCGTACATCGGCGCTTCGGAGGTTGCTCGCTCTGAGACATCGACTCGCGAGGAATCGGATTTCGACAATCAATCAACCGATGAGTCACCGACCACCGAGTCACCGATCAACGAATCACCAACCAACGAGTCTACGACTGGTGAGTCTACGCCTGGCGAATCAACACGTGGCGAACCATCGCCCGGCGAAAATTCACCTGACGGGTCGACGTCTGATGAGTCGGCGTCTGAGTCGATACCCAATGAATCACAAACGAGATCCGACGACCCTTCAGCGGACAATGAAATCGTTACACTCGCGCGCGAGTACGACGATACCAACGCGGTCGACGAGGAGATAGACTCGCTTACGGCCGACGCCGAGGAGCTCGAACACGTTCCGATGACGGGATGGCCCACCGATCGGGTGTACACCACGTTTTTCGAGGCCGTCGACTACCACGAGCGCGTGGTCGTCATTATGCTCGACGAGATCGACAAACTCGTCGAGAAAAGCGGCGACGACACCCTCTACAACCTCTCGCGGATGAACTCCGAGCTCACAAACTCCCGAATCTCGATCATGGGTATCTCGAACGATCTCAAGTTCACCGACTTCCTCGATCCGCGCGTCAAATCCTCACTCGGCGAAGAGGAGATCGTCTTTCCACCGTACGACGCCACACAGCTCCGGGATATCCTCCAACACCGTGCCGACGTCGCGTTCAAACCCGAAGCACTCACCTCGGACGTGATTCCACTCTGTGCAGCGTTTGCTGCGCAGGAACACGGTGATGCCCGCCGAGCGCTCGACCTTCTCCGGACAGCGGGCGAACTCGCCGAACGGAGTCAGGCAGACCTCGTCGAGGAGACACACGTCCGTCAGGCACAGGACAAGATCGAACTCGATCGGGTTGTCGAAGTCGTCCGAACGCTCCCGACCCAGAGCAAGATCGTCCTCTTTTCGATTATTATTCTGGAAAAAAAGGGCGTCCACAACATCAACACCGGTGAAGTGTTCAACATTTATAAACGGCTCTGCGAGGAGATCGACGCCGATGTGCTCACCCAGCGCCGGGTCACCGATCTCATCAGCGAACTCGATATGCTCGGGATCGTAAACGCGGTCGTTGTTTCGAAGGGTCGGTACGGCCGTACCAAGGAGATGAACCTCTCGGTCCCACTCGACGAGACCGAGGCTGTGTTGCTGTCGGATTCCCGGCTGGGTGACATCGAAGACATCCAGCCGTTCGTTCAGGCCCGTTTCGACAACGAATAACCGGTCGTCGACCGATCTATCGTCGACCAACCGTGTAGGCACTGGCCGCACCGATCACACCGAGACCGAGCGGAAGCAGTGGACCGACGCTCGCCGCCCCGGTCAGTGCAAGCCGAATGTAGCCGATGTATGGGAGTCGGAACTGGGCGGTTCCGGTGATCCACCCGGGTTTGACAACCGGGGCGATACCGTTTGCCTGGTCGTACTGACTGTTGCTGTTCTGGTTGTCCCCTTTCGTGATGTACCCCGCGTGTGGGGCTGGACAGTTGTTGAGCTCGTCGCAGCTGTCCGCATCCATATACTCCGGGTTCGCTTGATCGTGCCAGTTTTCACCCTCTTCGACGTAGAAATGCGCGCGATGGATGATCGGCGGCCCCGTCGACTGAGGGTTATCATACACGACCACACTCCCCTCGCCATTGAACGATCGATCACCGTTCTCTGGTACTGACGCGGCAGTCGCGATCCCCGTTTCGTCTGCCGTCTCTCCGGTGAACCGCCCCGGTTCGCTGACGAATATTAGGTCGTATTTGTTGATGTTCGGCTCCATGCTTTCGCTTTCGACTGCCACCAACGGCGGCCACACACCACTGAGACTGAACAGTAACAACCCGATCGCTAGCACGATTCCAACACTGAAAAGTACTTCACGAAGAAGCAAGAGCGGTCCGTCCTCGGCGGTTCGAAACCGCTGCCATGCCGACTCGTTCGACTCCGAACGGGGCTGTCGAGAGGGTGCTCGATCGTCGACCGTCGAGTCGGGTACTGACGATGAGTTGTCACCGACCGTTGAGCCGTCTGTTGCTACTGACTGATCGTGTGGTTGCTCGTCGGAACCGATCGCAGCATCCGACTCGGACTGTCGATCCACCGTTGACTCTCCGGACTCATCGTCGTCCGGTGGTCGACGATCCCCTGAATTCATTGTCGCAGTATTCGACTGGCCCGTGTTTGAACCTTCTGGGTGATTTCCCCGTTACGTCTTGTGATTTCATGGATAGATACGCCGTTTCAGCCTATTATGGTGGCTTACTGCGTACGGTTATGCAACGTTTACTCATCCGCTACGCAAAGTAGGTACTCCCTACTAATACGAAATCCGGCCAGTATCCGTGTCAATTCATCGGCTGTCTTTGATGTGCTGCTCAACAGCCAAATTCATCGGCTGTCTTTGATGTGCTGCTCAACAGCCAAATTCATCGGCTGTCTTTGATGTGCTGCTCAACAGCCAGATCGTAGCCACGCGATAGACAACGGCTGGGTGTTCGGCATGCTTTTGGCCTGAGCCATCTCACACCTGGGTGTGCCATTAGAGACGCCGTCTCGGATCGTGCAAGCGCTCGCCAAACGAGGGTATAATGCCGAACGGGAAGCGATCACGCTTCTGGCCAGCGCTGATGATCCAGCCGCCGCCCTCGATGCAGTCGTCGAGTCGACTCCTGACGACGCACTCCGGGTGACTGCAGCCCAGGTTCGACAAACACTGGATACAGATCCTCCGCTCGCTGATCCAGCTGGCGTCTCCACGAACTCACAAGTAACTGACAGTACCGTTTCAACTCTACAGGAAAACAGCACAAACCAACAGACGAACGTCGACTCTCCAGTTGAAACGGGCGGGTATTCGGCAGCCGTCACGTCGACTGACACCACCAGCGAGTCATCGGCGAGCTCGCCCACCACAGCCGGTCGCACCCCACAGCCCGCCGACATCAGCGGCGATATCACCGGTCAGAGTACCGGGACCGGAGAGTACAAGCAGTTCGTCACGACGTTTCGGGACCGATACGAGCGGTTGTCGAAACTCCTCGCTGGTCGAGTCAACCACCGCCCGGCCTCGGCGATTCAGTCGATGGCAGGTGGTAGCGAGGCCGAGATGATCGGGTTGGTCAACGATATTCGGTCGACCGCCAGCGGTCACTGGCTGATCGAACTCGAAGACACCACGGGGACGTTTCCGGTGCTCGTCATGAAAGACCGTGAGATCGCCTCGATGGTCGACGACCTCTTGATGGACGAGTGTATCGCCGTCCAGGGGACGCTCGCCGACGACAGCGGGATCATGTTCGTCGACTCGCTTTTCGTTCCCGATGTCCCCCGGACGTTCCGGCCGTCGACGGCCGACCGACACGTCCAGGCCGCCCTGATTTCGGACGTCCACGTCGGCAGCCAGGAGTTCATGGCCGATGCGTGGAACCGCTTTGCCGACTGGCTTCATACCGAGGAAGCCGAACACGTCGAGTATTTGCTCATTGCGGGCGATATGGTCGAGGGCGTCGGCGTCTACCCGAACCAGGACGAAGAGTTGGATATCATCGACATTTTCGATCAGTACGAGGCCTTCTCGGAGCATCTCAAGGCCGTTCCCGGCGATATGGAGATCGTGATGATCCCCGGCAACCACGACGCGGTCCGACTCGCCGAACCCCAACCCGGCTTCGACGAGGAGCTTCGAACCATCATGTCGGCTCACGACTGCCGCATTACGGGCAACCCGTCGACGGTCACCATCGAAGGTGTTTCGGTCCTCATGTACCACGGCGTCTCGCTCGACGAGGTGATCGCCGAACTCCCGGCCGACAAGGCCAGCTACGACGAGCCACACAAAGCGATGTACCAGCTGCTTAAAAAGCGACACGTCGCGCCACAGTACGGCGGCCGAATGCGGCTTGCACCCGAAACGAAGGACTACTTAGTTATCGACGACGTCCCGGATATCTTCCACACGGGCCACGTCCACAAACTCGGCTGGGGGAAGTACCACAACGTTCTCGCCGTCAACAGCGGCTGTTGGCAGGCCCAAACCGAGTTCCAGAAGAAAGTCAACATCGACCCCGACGTGGCTCACGCGCCCATCGTCGACCTCGATACACTCAGTATGACCGTCAGAAAGTTCGCCTAACTCGTTTTTCGGCAAAAAGCGCCCAGCTTACGGTTTCTGCTGGTAACGAACGGTTCGCGAGCCACGAAACATTGGCCCCATGCTAGCTACGTCGAAGCCAGCGGCCTCGACGATGGCTCTCTTTTCGGTGTCCTCGGCTTCGATCAACACTTCGACGTGCATGTTCTCACACGCCGCGAACCGAGTCGGCTCTGCAAGCAGACGCTCGCAGGCCGCTGCCGTTCCACCGAACTGCGTGACGTGGACGGTCCCGTCGTGGACATCGAAGCTTACGAACCCCAATAGACCGGTTTCGGCGGTCTCGGTGTCGACGTTGGGATCACGGTCTCGCTGCTGTCGTTCGGCAACCCGGACGCTTCGGTCGTGAACGAGGTTTCGGACGACATCCGCCGGTGCATTGGCCAACGCCGCGATCGCATCGGCGTCGTCTTCGACTGCGTCGCGGATGTACATGTTACCGTTTAGCGCTGCTGGCGGCATAAAATCACGGGGCTGTAGGGGGGGTGGCTCGACTGACCGCGTCAGCGAGTGATACTGAAGACTTTATTGCCGACCCATCGAACAGTCGAGCATGAGCAAAGCGACCTCAATCGTCGTTGGTACGATCGGTGTCTCAGCACTCCTCTCGGTCGGCATCATCCTCTCGTACGTTCTGGCCTGATGTTTCGCGACCGGACGCTGTCTCCGGCCGTTGCGGCGGTCAGAGAGCAGTACGCACCCGAGGTGATCGTCTACGACGTCGACCGTGACTTCGAGACGCTCAATCCCGCGGTCGCCGAAACGCTCGGCCTGCGTGCGGATTCGCTCGACCCAGCAAGCTATCCAGAAGAATGGCTTCCCACGAGCGCCCCCGCAGCACTCGAAGCGTATGCGGGCACGGCGTTCACGGTCGGAATGCCCGGCGACGGGACAGTCGTCTGGACCAGCCAGACCGAGCCGCCGACAGTCTTAGTGAAAAAGCGAGCCGAACTCACTCCCGACCCGTTCGTCGACTTCCTGATCGCCGAAGCGCTCGTCCAGATCCACTGCGGCGTTCCGGAACACTTCCTTCCGTTTTTCGGCGAGCGGTACGCCGAACTGGCGTCGATCGGCCTCGGTCCGGCCGACAGCTATCAGCTCGCCGCGGCGCTGTTCGATGGCTGGGTCGGCCTCCAGACCCGCGAGGTGTTTTCGTCGTGGGACGATCATACCAACACCGAGTTCGAACCGCTGTACGAAACCTGGGCCGACGCCGGAAAGCGACTCACACCACGGCTCGACGAGCTCTCGCGATCGGTCGCTCACGGCGAGATGACATTCGCCGAGTCGACCGAGTACGCCTGTTCGGCGATCAAACACGGCCTCGAACTCCCCACGCCGTTCAGTGCACTCGATACCAACGCCTATCGGGAGTACGGTGCCGACTACGCGCTCAAATGGGCCGAGAAAACGGTATCGTCGCTCGCCGACTAGAACTGTCATCCTTCGCCGAGTAGCGACTTCTTACCGAAAGGTAGGCAGTGCCTACTTAAAATCGGTCTCGACGCTGCCGTCGTCGCCGAGGTCGACGATGCCATCGAACAGCGCTTCGAACTCCGCAAGCGTTTGTTGGTCGTGAACCTCCTTCGAGAGGTGGAAGATCCCGACTGCCTCGTGTTCCTCGAGTAGTTCGAGGAGCTGTTTGGTCGCCTCGTAGACGCCCTCTTCGTCGGCGTAGTAGATCATCTCGGTCAGCGAGTCGACGCTGACCCGTACCTTCCCGTCGTGGCTCGCGAGGAACGCGCGGGTCTGTTCGACGATCCCGTCGAGGTCGTCGGGCGACGAAACGTAGTGGACGTTCTCCGAACTGCGCCGCGAGTAGCCGCGCTCGACCGACAGGGTGTCGAGGATGACTGCCGAGGATTCGTCGACGTCGTAGTGTTCGAGCTTCTGTTCGACCTCGCGGGCGGTGGTTCGCGTCGAGACCACCAGGAAGTGGTCGGTATCGGTTTTCAGAAAGTCTGTGTCGATTCGGTCTGTTTCGCCGATGCTCGGATGTAGTAACAAGAGCCCGCTGCCCGCTCGAATGGAGTCCGGTGCATTCTCAATCGCCAACCTGTAGTCCATATCTCACTCAGCCACTCGGTGAACTTAATGATACAGGCCTTCGGTCGGGTGTATCCTGCGAACGCGACTCAGCCGTCGACCGCGGGCTACCTTTTTAGGTGCTCCACGCTCACGTCGAGACGGATGTACGGACAGGAGACGGCCAAGGACATCTACCGCGAGGCCCTGCCCGTGATCATCGTCAGTCTCGTCGCGGGGCTGTTCGCGGGAACGATCCTCGGCAGCGAAACCATGCGCCAGGGGATCGAACGCGTCCCCGGTCTCCTGTTGCTTTTGCCTGCGTTTTTGGCCACCCGCGGCGGGGTGTACGGCTCGCTCGGTGCGCGGATCTCTAGCGGTCTTCATCAGGGACTCATCGAACCACGGTTCGAACTCGATAGGCGGCTCTCGAACGCAATTGCTGCCTCGTTTATCAATGGCATGACTGTCTCGATTTTCATTGCGGTCGTTACCTTCGGCGTGCTCACGGCCACTGGCCAGTCGGGGAGTCTCGTCGAGTTGGTCGGAATCATGCTCGTCGCAGGGTTCTTGAGCGCTGTGCTGATGCTTTCGGTACTGGTGTCAGTGATTCTTATCGGCTATCGCCACGGGCTTGATCCCGACAACATCATCGGGCCGGTCGTGACGACGCTCGGCGACGTGTTCGGCGTGTTGTTCCTGCTCGTCGGCGTTTATATAGTGGGACTGGTCGTATGAGTTCCCCACCTCCCGAGCGCGACTCAGTCGTCGACCGAGCCGAACAGGCCGACCGAAGCAATCTGGTCGACCAAACCGAACAGACAGACAAAGCTGACCAGGCCGACCGAGTCGACCGGACCAACCCGGTCGACCGGGGCGACGAGTGGTCGGTTGGGCGGATGATTCGGACGATGATTCCGCTGCTCGCCGGGCTCTCGCTGCTGCAGATGGCCTCGGGGACGGTTCTCGAATCGTTCGAGTCGACGCTGGTGGCACAGCCCTCCTTGTTGGTGCTCGTTCCGGTCCAGATCGGGACTGCGGGGAACCTCGCGGCGATCATGTGCTCGCGGCTGTCGACCCAGTTCCACCTCGGGACGGTCGAGCTCACGCCGTCGAACCCGGTTCTTCGGGCCAACACGGGCGCAGTGTTCGCGCTCGCCGCGACCGTCTTCGGGCTCGTCGGGGTCGCCGCGTGGGCGATCGGGACGGCGCTCGGTGGCTCGTTGGGCCTGCTCGAAGTGTTTACCATCTCTCTGGTCAGCGGGATGCTGTTGGCACTGCTGGTCGTCGTACTGAGTATCGTTTCGGTGACCGCCTCCTTCCGGTTGGGCTACAATCCCGACGACACGACGATCCCGATCGTCACCAACCTCTGCGACATCACGGGCGTTTTGATCCTGTTCGCGGTCGTTGTCGTTGTGGTTTGAGAACTGAGCGTCGACTTCGAGAACTACAGAATGCTGTCGGCGGTCGCTGCACCGACGACGCTGAACACCGAGCCAATGCTGACCGCTTTTAGCGTGACTTCCACGACCTCGAGCGTCGACAACGTCCCTGTTGAACCGACGAACGTGCTGGGGGCATCGAACACGAGCGCCAGAATCGTCACCGAGCCGAACGAGACGATCATGAGCGAAATGAACCGGACGGGAACCCCGGCGACCTGCTGTTCGCTGTCGGGATCGCGTTTGGTGTCGGCGCGGTAGAGCGCGGCGTAACCGATCAGCCCGACGATCGACACCGTCAGCAGTCCTTGGAGCGTGCTCATGCTCTCGGCGAGCTGCCACACCTCTGCGGTGACCACGAACGGCCCGGCGAGCAGAAAGCCGCCGACGATCTGTTGGGCCGAGTCGGCGACGCTGAACGTCGGACGCAGTCGGAGTCCGGCGCTCGGTCGGAGCCGGGGGCGCGATCGCATACTCAACTCGAAGTCGCCTCGGTAATATAAATGCTGAGGCACGACACCCGCGCACATCGACAACAAAGCCGATGCGATCGCCAGCTGGTAGATCGAGAGAGCAACCGATTTACTCACTCGTCGACCACGTCTCGTATGAGCGTCCGCGAGGAATTCGACAGCTGGGCCGAACGCGGCCGAGACAAGGGGATGGAGGACAGACACTGGCACACCGCCAAACACGCGCTGGCTCGCATGCCGGTCGACGCTGGCGACACCGTCGTCGACCTCGGCTGCGGCAGCGGCTACGCGCTTCGGGCACTCCGCGAGACTGCCGCTATCGGCGCGGGCTACGGCCTCGACGGCGCACCCGAGATGACCCGCAACGCCGCCTCGTACACCGACGACGAGCAGATCGCCTTTCTCGTCGGCGAGTTCGGCCACCTCCCGTTTGCCGACAACAGCGTCGACCACGTCTTTTCGATGGAAGCGTTCTACTACGCCGTCGATCCCATCGAGACCCTTCGAGAGCTTCGGCGGATCATCCGCCCCGGCGGAACGTTCTACTGTGCGGTCAACTACTACGAAGAAAACGTAGCGAGCCATGAGTGGCAGGAAGGAATCGGGATCGAGATGACCCGCTGGGACCGCGGCCAGTACCGCGAGGCGTTCCGAGAGGCGGGATTTTACGTCGCCGAACAGGACACAATTGCTGACACCGAAATCGAGATTCCGCCCGTCGACGCCTTTCCGACTGACGATTGGGAGACTCAAGAGGAAATGGTCGACCGATATCGGACGTGGGGCACGCTCTTGACGGTCGGCGTGGTACCCTAATCGTTGCGTAGGGCCACCGTACTCGTACCGGCAGCTGGCTGGTTCGAGCCAGTCGACAGCAGTTCGTCGAACACCTCTTTTTCAGCTTTGCGAAGGTGTTGGTGGAACGTCGCCGGTGCGACGCCCAACGTCGCCGCGAGGTCTGCGGCCGAGTTGTCGCGCGGCCACTCGAAGTAGCCCGCCTGGTAGGCCGTCTTCAAGGCCGAACACTGCCGGTCAGTGAGACGCTGAACGAGCCTCGACTGGTGCTGACTGACGGGCTCAGTTTCGGTCGTGATCTGCTGGCGGCGCAGCAGTTCGGCGTTCGGGTAGGCACCTCTGACGAGGTCGGCGACCTGGCGCACGTCCGCGCTGGGAGCGACATGGACGGTCATCTGGTAGTCGCCGTCTTCGATCACGGCTGACTCGATGGAGCCGCCGTAGGAAGCGATCTTCGAAAGGATCGGCGGGTTTGCCACACGGAGCTGAAAGCGAACTGGATCGGTGTCAGTCAGAAATTCGATCTCCTTCCAGTGGTCGACCATGTCGACCAATCGTCTCAGGCTCTCGGTGGCGTCGGCTGTCGCCGTCCCGTAGACGAGAAACTCGTCGTCGGCAATCGGAATGACGTGATCGAGCCTCGTCGTTCCGGTGATCTCGACTGGTTCATCGAACGCCGTTGCGAGATCCCGAATCCGAAACTCGAGTTTGACCTGTTCGGTGCTCAAAAGGGCGCGTTTTCGTTCGGCCGACGCGATCGCATGCCCGATGCTCTCGCCGAGCTGCTCGATGATCGTGCGCTCTTGCTGTTCGAACGCGTTGCGGCGGTCGGCGTACACGTTCAACACCCCGTAGGTCGTCCCCTCGTGAACGATCGGGATGGCAGCCGACGACCGGAACTCGTAGGCTTCGACGTGTTGTCGCCACGGATCGTGGCAGGAATTGGTCGGAATATCGTTTTCGACCTGCGTGTTGCCCGTGTGGATCGCTCGCGCTGTGGGGCCGCTGTGCGTGGGATCGTCCGGGTCGACCGAGATCGTGATCTCGTCGGTGTAGCCCGTGAGACCGGCTTCGGCTCGCAGTTCGACCATTTGGGAGCCTGAGTCGATCTCCCCGGTCCACGCGAGGAGATAAGAGTCCGTTGCGGCGAGCCGCTCGCAGACCGTTCGTTCGATCTCCTCGCGTGTGGAGTGTTCGATTACCGCGGTCGTGATCTCCCTGATAACCGCGTTGAGATCGTTCAGTGCGTCGACTCGCTCGCGGTGGGCCACCAACTGCCGTTCGTACTCGCGGCGTTCGATCGCGGTCGCAAGGATGTTCACAACCGACTGGACGAAGTTGGCGTCGTGAACCGAAATGTCGGCCGGTTCGGTATCGTGGGTTCCGAGCATGCCCCACGGCTCGTCGACCGAGCCAATGATTGCGCTGATCCCGCTTCGGACGTCGTGATCGGTCAACAGCGCAGGGCCGCTGAAACGCGGTTCGGTCGCTAGATCGGTGACGACGACCGTCTGTTCGGTTCCGAGCGTGTACGACGCCTGCGACTCGTTTTCGTGGGCCGAGACGGTCGCAGAACCCACGATCCCCTCGTTCCAGCCGACACCCTCTCGCACAAGCAGCCTCTCGGTATTTTTGTCGAGATCGAGTACTTTGCAGTAGTCGTTGTCCAGCGTGTCGGCGACGAGTTCGGTCGCCTCGGCCAGCAGCCCGTCGATATCTCCTGTTTCGAGCGCGCGCTCGCCGAGTTCGGTCACGACCTCCTGTTGGCGGATTCGGTCACGGAGGTCCTGTTCGCGCTGCTTTCGGTCGGTGATATCGGTCGCGTACACCGAAAGGCCACTCGGGGAGGGATAGAGCTGGACCAGCACCCACCAGTCCGAGGACTCATCGTAGTGCTCGAAACTCGTCGGCTCCCGGCTCTCGAATGCGGTTTCGAATCGCTCGCGAAAGGCGTCAGCGGCGGCCTCGTCGACCACCTCCCACAGAGACCGGCCCAATAGCTCGGTTTCCGAGCGACCGAGCAGCGTCTCAGCTCTGTCGTTGACGTACTCGAACTGGAACTTGTCGTCGAGCGCATAGAACGCACTGTCGATCCGCTCGAAGACCTCCTCCAGTTCGGATTCGAGTTCGTCGCGCTGTCGTTCCAACTGGTCAGCCTGGGCTTCGAGTTGACGCTCGTACTCCCGTTGTTCGGTCATATCGCGCGTGACCTTGGCATACCCACTGAGTTCGCCGTCGTCGTCTTTGATTGCCGTGATGGTTGCGCTCGCCCAAAACCGCTCGCCGTTGGCGTCGACGCGCCAGCCCTCGTTTTCGACAGAGCCCTCGGCGCGCGCCGTTGCGAGAGTCTGCTCGGCGAGCCCAGCAGCCTGGTCCTCGTCGGTAAGAAAAATCGAGAAATGTTTGCCGATGATCTCGCGGGCCTCGTACCCCTTGATCCGTTCGGCTCCGGGGTTCCACGTCTGGACATAGCCCTCGACGTCCATCGTGAAGATGGCGTACTCCTCGGTCGCCTCAATGAGCGAGCGGAACTGTTCGTCCCGGTCGACAGACAATTGCGACTGTTCGGCCCGTTTTCGGGCCCTGCTGTCGGCTACTGCGATCTCGTCGACTGGATCGCCAGTCGTCTCGCCACCGGGTTCTGGTCGCCACCAAACCCGGCCACTCGCGCCGACTTTCTTCGTCTCTAGCTGGCCGTTTTCGACCAACCGGTCGAGCCGTTCGTACGTGCTCCGTCGACCGACAGCAAACTCGTCGGCTATCTCGGTGGTTGTTAACGGGACTCCAGTGTTCTCGAATACATCGAGTGTCTCTTGCAGAACCGTAGTGAGCGATTCGGAGGGCATCACTCGCCATACACGGGTCGCGATAATGAAGCCTCCGCCGACGGAAGGTATTGTGGTAGTATCGGGCTGTTTGTCACTCTACGAGGTACGCATGTCGAAAACAGGTCGACCAGTTCCGTCTTAGGTTCGCTCATCGAAAGACGCCAGTAGACGCCATCGCTTGAGTTCCTTTATTAATCTCGGATGGGCGAACAGCGCCGAGTGGATGGGTGTGTCGATGGTGTGTATACTGACGATTTGTGTAGGTGATCAGTGACTATGTGGGGGAATCGTAGTGTGATGGAGGGCCGGGGGCAGAGGGGGCCGCTGACACCAGTTGTTCGGGTGGGGGACCGTCCCGGTGATGTCCTGCCCGCAATATGTTATGTGAGTCAAATGACCATAAGCGTTGAACCTAATCAAGTAGGTCATACAACAGGCAATTGTCATGTTTTGGTTTCGATAGCGAAATCCTGCAGGATCGAAGTACCCTCGATCAGCGGTTATCACCGAGAGATGACTCGACAGCGATCAACGCGCCTTCGTTCAATCAGTCGACTCCTCGCTCGCATCCGATTGTGCCCCGGATTCTGGCTCTTCGATCGCCTCGTCGACGGTCGACAATCCCTTGACGGCTGGGCCGTCGAACACGTCACCATCGGCGCGAAAGCGCGAGCCGTGACACGGGCAGTCCCACGACCGCTCGGCGGGGTTGAAGCCGACGATACAACCCATGTGTGGACAGACCGCCGACTGGGTGTGCAGTGCGCCCTCGGGGTCGCGGTAGGCGGCAATCGGTGTTCCATCGCGGCGATAGATGGCCGCCTCGTCGGCCTGGAGGTCGCTCGGCTCCGAGCGGATGGTTTTCATCCAGCCGCTGATGAACTGGCCGCCCTCGTTGGCCGACTCCGAAAGCAGTTTCGCCGCCGAGCTTTTGACAGTCGCCCGCCGGGGGTCGAACGTCCGTTGCCACGGCGTCTCGCGGCCGCGGGCCATATCGGCCAACTGCAGGCCGGCGGCGATCCCGTTCGACATTCCCCAGCCGCCGAACCCCGTCGCGAGATACAGATCGTCGACGAACGGCCCGCCACGACCCACATATGGAATGCCGTCGACCGATGCGTAGTCCTGGGTCGACCACCGGTAGACCACCTCATCGATCTTAAAGTGATCGCGGGCCTCGGCTTCGAGCGCCCGGTAGCGGGCGGCAGTGTCGCCGCCCTGTCCGGTTTTGTGGTTCTGCCCGCCGATCAGCGTCAGCGTTCGCCCGTCGAGGGTTGCGGTCCGAACTGAAAAGTAAGGCTCGTCGACGCGGTAGTACATCCCCTCCGGCAGCGCCTCGGTTTCGGCAAGCTCGACCGCCAGCACGTAGGACTGTTTGGGATACAGCCGCGCGAACAGACCGAGTCGGTCGCGGATCGGGAAATGGGTCGCCAGAATTACCTGCTCGGCGTCGACGGTGGTCGTCGTTTCGTCACTTTCGCCACGTTCGCCTGATTCACCCGTGTTCGTTTCCGTGTCGACACGGTAAGGTCCTCCACCCGACAGCCCGGTAACGTGCGTCTGCTCGTAGAGCTGACCGCCGGCAGCTTCGAAGCGGTCGGTCAGTTCGAGCAGGTAGGCTCGCGGGTCGAACTGGGCCTGTTCGGCGAAGCGAAGCCCGGCGGTAGCGTTCGGCGAAAACGGAATTCCGTCGTGGGTGGTCGCCGAAATCCCGGCCTCCCAGGCGGCCTCACGCTCATCACGGAGCGTCGACGTTCGACTGGGCGAGTCGGTGTAGATAATTGCGGGCCGTCGTTCGAACTGGCAGTCGACGTCCCACTGTGTGACCCGATTGGCGACGTGTTCGATCGCGGACTGGTTGGCAGCGGCGTACTGCCGAGCGGTTTCGGGATCGTGTTTCGACCGCAACGTGTCGTACTTCAGGCCGTGTTGGGTGGTCAGCTTCGCGGTCGAATGGCCGGTGACGCCGGTGACGATCCGGTCGCGTTCGAGTACGGCCACCGAGAGGCCGGCGTCGGCCAACTGCATCCCGGCGGTCAGTCCGACGATGCCGCCACCACAGACGACCACGTCGACCGCGATCGGCTCGGTCAGTGGCTCGTACGTGGTTTCGGGGTTCGCTGCGACCCACAGCGAGATTGGCTCGCCGGGGAGTGTCGATTCGTCCGGTCGCTCGTCTCGTGGGGGCGTCTCGTCAGTCATGGGAAATCCTCGTCGTCCCGGTCACAGACCGTCGACAGCACACGTCCAACCCCACGGCACTCGTCGACAGCACACGTCCAACCCCACGGCACTCGTCGACAGCACACATCCAACCCCACGGCTCCCGGCTACGGGACGACGTGAGCCAGTGGTTCGGTCGCCGTCTGAATAACTCTCTTTCATCTCTAATCTGACTGTCTCGCCGTGCCTTCCTGTCCGAAGAGCCGATCTGTCGATCAAATCTGACAGCGAGACCCATCGGATGGCGAACTGTTTAGTGGGCTGCTCGCAGTGATTCGGTATGAGCCGTCGACTCTACGTTCTCGGAGGGGTGTTGGCCGCCATCGCCACCCTGGCGGTCGTAATCCTGTTCGACGTCCTCGGCACGGTGTTTTTTGCGCTCTCGGTGGCGTTTCTATTGGTACCGTTTCACCGCCGGCTGCGTCGACGCGGCTTCTCGCGGCTGTTGGCGACGCTCTCGGTGACGATCGCGGTGGTCGTGGGCGTGCTGTTGCTGTTCGGTCCGCTCGTCTACCTGCTCGTGATCCGGTTTTCGGACGTGACCGCGCTCGTCACGGGGCTTCCCGAATCGGTCACGCTCGCGGCGGCGGGCTTCGAGTACGAACTGGTGGTAGACGACGTGGTGTCGATTCTCGTTCGAGAGCTCACCGCCATCGCCCAAGCCGCGGCGGCCGCGCTGCCGGTGTTGCTGATCAAACTCACGCTGTTCATCCTGTTGGTGTTCTCGCTGTTGCACAACCAGCAGGACATTCGGGCGGCCACTATCGCGGTCGTGCCGCCGAACTACCGCGACATTGCCGAAGCGCTCCACACGCGTGCCCGCGAGACACTGTTTGCCTTGTACGTGTTACAGGCCGCAACCGCGGTCGGGACGTTTTTGATCGCGTTGCCGGTGTTTCTGTTGTTCGGCTACGAGTCGGCAGTTATTCTGGCGACGATCGCGGGCGTTCTCCAGTTCATTCCCATCGCCGGTCCGAGCCTCCTATTACTTGTGCTCGTTGCCGGTCACGTGCTGGCCGGCGAGATCGCCACCGCGGTCGCCGTTGCCGTTGTCGCTGGCTTTCTCATCGCCTGGCTTCCGGACCTGTTGATTCGGCCTCGGCTCGCCAGCCGAACCGCCGATATGTCCGGAAGCCTCTATTTCATCGGCTTCGTCGGCGGGCTGTTGAGTCTGGGTGCGATCGGCATTATCGTTGGCCCGCTCGTGGTCGCCCTGTTGGTCGAATCCGCCGCGCTCATCACTCACGAGTTTGAGGCCACACATGATGTCGACGCCTTAACTCCCAGTGGCGACGCTACAGTGTTCGAGCCCGATTCGGACCCACTCGATTCCGAAAGCTCGGTTTCGAGTGGGGAGTCGACCGCCCCCGACACCGACTGAGACGGGCGACAGAAACTCCCGACCGCCCGTCTTTCACCCATGGACATACGATAAAAAGTCGACGCGGAACCCACAGCGGTGACGAGAGCTGTTTATATACTCTCCCACTCACCCGAGCACGTACTCGGCAACCGCTGGCGTCACGAACGCCTCGATGAACGAGGCCACGACGAGCACGACCGCCAACCCCAGCAGGACGCGGTAGGCTAACCGGAGCACTGCGGTGAGATCGGTCGACGTTTTGGTGCCGCTGAGCACGCCCACGACGGCGCCAGCGAGATGGAACCCAAGCCCGCCAGCGACGATGATCGCCGGCAGTTCGATGATTCCGTGGGGGCCAACCAGCGCGAGAAAGGCCACCGGATCGACCACACCCGCAATTGCACCCACGATACCACCGTTGAGCACCATGTCGACGGCCGTCGGCACGCCGAGGGCGACCCCGCCGTAGATGGCGGTCGCCGAGACCACCCAGTTGTTGGCCGCAATCATCACGAACGTCGCGACCGGGAACGTCCCGAACACCTCGCCGACGTTTTCGTCCGCCGGCAGGTCGACCGCATACTCGGCGGTGAGCTGCCAGCCGCCGGCGACTGCGCCCCCGAACAACAGCCCCGCAGCCAGAATCGCGAGCGGTTGTCGACGGATAAAGCCGCCGAGCGCCCGGAGCCCATCACTGAACGCCCCGACGAACCGGTGTCGGTACGCTCGCTGGCCGGTTTCCCCGTTTCGGCTCTCGGCGGCGTCTATCGCCGCGATCCGACCGTCCGACCCCGAGTTCGTCGGCCTAAAGGGTCGATCTGCGTACAGCGACGTTTTCACGGTCGCGAGAAACGGAATCGCAACCAGCGGGCCGACGATCCGCGAAAGCGGCGTGACACCCAGCGCACTGAACGCGACCCCGAGCAGGCTGAGTGCGCCGTAGATGCCGAACGCGACGAGGACGTACGCCACGAAGTCGACCGGCTGGCGAACCGGAAAGCCGACGCTCCGGTAGACCGCGTTGCCGAGCCCGCCGCCGTCGACGACGATCGACTGGCCGGCGAACGCCAACACGAGCAGCCCAACGAGAACGAGTCCGCCCGACAACAGCAGGCCGACAACTGTTGCGACCGCACCGGCGACCGGCGAGACCACGAACAGGCTGGCGCCGATCGCGAGCGGAACCAGACCCACGACGACGACGCCGAGTTTGAGCAGCGTGATCCCGACGAACGGCTTCCAGTCACGAGGGATTCCGACGACCGCGTCGGCCACGCCGTCGCCGCCGTACAGACAGCCGTAGATGCCGTTGATCCCCGCTGCGTTACCGATCCCGTTTGCGAAGATACTGACGACGACCGACAGCACCACCGCGCCGCCGACCAGCGCGATAATCTCGGGCGAAAACAGGTCGACGACCGCGGGTTCGAGATCGCTGGGCACTGCGCTCTGGTCGAACTCCCCGGTCGACTGGTCGATCGCCTCGAAGTCGACGCCTTCGAGCGCGTCGAACAGTCGGTCGAGCCGGCCATCCGCGACGAGAATCGTGACCGCGGCCCCCAGGCCGACGAGCAGCGGAACGCGCGTTGTCGCAGTGATTCCGGCGACGAGCAGATAAATAGGGAGGACGCTTGCCGGTCGCTCTGTGAGCACACGAACACCCGACTTGATGGCGGTTCCGATAGTCACGGTCGACAGCTCGTGTTGCTGGATAGTAATTTCAGGGGGTTCGGTCATGTGGATACTCGGACCACCGTGTTCGTCAAGTACGCCCGTCCCCAACGCCCGGCAATGAGTGATACGCAGTCTGGGCCCCTTCAGCCGGACCGTCCGGGCTTCGACAACCCGTTCATGGTCGACGCGCCGTTCGAGCCGGCGGGCGACCAGCCCGAGGCCATCGAGCAGTTGGTCTCGGGCTACCGGTCGGGCATGGACGAACAGACGCTGCTCGGGGTCACCGGCTCGGGCAAGACCAACACGGTCTCGTGGGTCGTCGAACAGGTCGACGCGCCCACCCTGGTACTGGCGCACAACAAGACGCTGGCCGCCCAGCTCTACGAGGAGTTCCGGAACCTGTTTCCCGACAACGCCGTCGAGTACTTCGTCTCGTACTACGACTACTACCAGCCCGAGGCGTACATGGAACAGACCGACACCTACATCGACAAGGATATGTCGATAAACGAGGAGATAGAGCGCCTGCGCCACTCGGCGACTCGCTCGTTGCTCACCCGCGACGACGTGATCGTCGTCGCCTCGGTGTCGGCGATTTACGGGTTGGGTGATCCGGCGACCTACCGGGATCTCGCGCTCGAACTATCGGTCGATCAACGGATCGACCGAGACGAGTTGCTCGCTCGCTTGGTCGACCTCAACTACGAGCGCAACGACGTCGACTTCTCGCAAGGGACGTTTCGGGTGCGTGGCGATACGATCGAGATCTTTCCGATGTACGGCCGCTATGCCGTCCGCGTCGAACTCTGGGGCGACGAGATCGATCGTCTGCTCAAAGTCGACACGCTCGCCGGCGAAGTCAAATCGACCGAACCTGCCGTGCTCATCCACCCGGCCGAGCACTACTCGATGCCCGACGACACCCTTGAGACGGCCATCGACGAAATCAGGGGGCTGATGGACGAACGGGTGCGCTACTTCCAGCGCCAAGGCGACCTGATCGCCGCCCAGCGAATCGAGGAGCGAACCACCTTCGACATCGAGATGTTACAGGAGACGGGCCACTGCTCGGGCATCGAAAACTACTCGGTGCACTTCTCGGATCGCGACTCCGGCGAGGCCCCCTACACCCTGCTTGATTACTTCCCCGACGATTTCCTCTGTGTGGTCGACGAGTCGCACGTCAGCCTCCCGCAAATAAAGGGCCAGTTCGGCGGCGACAAATCCCGGAAGGACTCGCTGATCGAAAACGGCTTTCGGCTGCCCACGGCGTACGACAACCGGCCGCTGACCTTCGAGGAGTTCGAGGAAAAAACTGGCCGCAAGCTGTACGTGAGTGCGACCCCCGGCGACTACGAACTCGATAACTCGGATCAGGTGGTCGAACAGATCGTTCGACCGACCCATCTGGTCGACCCGAAAGTCGAAACCGTTCCGGCGACCGGGCAGGTAGAGGATCTGCTCGATCGGATCTCCGAACGGATCGACCGCGACGAGCGAACGCTCGTGACAACGCTCACAAAGCGAATGGCCGAGGACCTGACCGAGTACTTCGATGAAGCGGGCGTCGACGTCGCCTACATGCACGACGAGACCGACACGCTCGAACGCCACGAACTGATTCGGAGCCTGCGACTCGGCGAGATCGATGTGCTGGTGGGCATCAACCTGCTGCGTGAGGGCCTCGACATTCCCGAGGTCTCGCTCGTCGCCATCTTGGACGCCGACCAGCAGGGATTCTTGCGCTCGGAGACCACGCTCGTCCAGACGATGGGCCGTGCAGCGAGAAACGAAAAAGGCGAGGTGATCCTGTACGCCGACGAAACCACTGCTGCGATGGAAGCGGCGATCGACGAAACCCAGCGTCGTCGACGGATTCAACAGGCGTTCAACGCCGAACACGGCAACGAGCCGACGACGATCGACAAACCCGTGAGCCAGACGAACCTGCCTGGCTCGAAAACCGATACGAGCGGCCTGTCGAGCGACGCGCCCGAAACCGACGACGACGCCCGCGAACAGATCGATCGACTGGAAGACCGAATGGCCGAGGCCGCGAGTAACCTCGAGTTCGAACTCGCAGCGGACATTCGCGACCGAATCAGGGAGCTCCGGCAGTCGTTCGATCTCGACGGCGATCTCGGTGTCGAACCCGAAGCCGAAGCCGATTTTTAAGCGGATTCTCGCGCAGTGATTGAGGCGGAAACGACTTTGGGGGTGTACTGCATGGGAGTAGATATGAAGTCCGTTGACTCACCGGAGGCTGTCGAGCCAGCCACTACCCCCTCGGAGGTCGACGACTGGCTCGACCTGATCGACTATCTCACGACCGAGGCCGCCGACCGGAACCAGGCGCTCGAATGTGAGTTCGACAACGTCTCGGTCGACGTTCCGATGCGAATGTCGCCCGACGCCGAGACGGCCAACTGGCGGTTCGACGGCGGGGTGACGCTCAGCGTCGGTGCGGTTCGGGTTCCGCTCAAAGACTGGATACAGTACTGGGAACGCGGTTCTGAATAGCTCGTTGCGCGTCAGTCGTTCGTTTCAGCACGTTCGAACTCGGCGTCGACCACTTCGTCTTCTTGCATGCCGACGTCGTCGAGCGCGTCGACATCGAGGTTCGTCAGCATCTCACTGATTGTATCCAACCCGAGCATTTCGCGGGTTTCGTCGTCGAAATCCCGACTTTCGAGCTCCTCGCGCTCGGCGCTCACATCGCTGCCCGAAAGCTGCTTGCCGTACCGGCCGACCAGCGAGGTGAGTTCCTGCGGCAGGATGAACGTCGACGACTCGCCCGCGCCGATGCGTTCGAGCGCTTCCATGCCGCGTTCGATAATCGCGCGCTCGCCCATCGATTCGGCGGACTTGGCACGGAGGACGGTCGAAATGGCGTCTCCCTGTGCTTTGAGAATCTGGCTCTGTTTCGACCCTTGGGCACGAATGATGTTGGCCTGTTTGTTCCCTTCGGCCTTTTCGACCGCAGAGCGGCGAGCCCCTTGGGCTTCGAGAATCATCGCCCGTCGACGGCGCTCGGCCGACGTCTGGTCTTCCATCGCGCTTTTGACTCCCTGGGAGGGGCTGACCTCGCGAACTTCGACAGCCTCGACGCGGATTCCCCACTCGTCGGTGGGTTCGTCGAGTTCGCGGCGGATACGGGCGTTGATCTCGTCGCGCCGCGAGAGCGTATCGTCGAGTTCGAGGTCGCCTATCACGGCGCGAAGCGTGGTCTGGGCGAGATTCGAGATTGCGGTTACGTAATCGTCGACTTCGAGAAACGCCTTTTTAGCATCCATCACGCGGTAGTAGACGACAGCGTCCGCGCGCACGGGCGAGTTATCGCGCGTGATCGCCTCCTGGCGCGGCACGTCGATCATCCGGGTTCGCACATCGAAGGTGTAGGTTCGCGAGACGAACGGTGGCACGAAACTCAGCCCCGGTTCGAGCAGCGTTCGGTACTCGCCGAAGACGGTGAGCGCCCGCTTTTCGTAGGCTTCGACGATCTCGACCGCACTGACGACGGTCACGCCAGCAACGACGATCATCAACAGTCCGACTGCAAAGACCGGACTGAGCCCCGCAAACAGCAGAATCCCGATAATCCCGGCGGCAAACACCGCGAGAACCGTCCAGACACTGTCGGGAATCCGACCCCGAGCGCCGCCGCCGATACTGCCTACGGTTTTCATACAGTTCTTTCGGTCTGCCCACACTTACCACTGTCCCCGCCGCGGCCCATCTGCCCACCGGAGCCGTTCTGTCGACCACAGCCGCGCGGGCTCCCCCATCCGCTGGAGCACAACTACCGCCTCTCGGCTACTGATCCGCGTGCTTTTGGCGTCTGGACTCCGACGATCCGCTGTGTTCAGTCTCAACGTCCGCGTTCCGGGCCAAGTCGCTCGGCTGGCTTCCGAGTGTCACCCCCAGCTCGTCGGCTTCGATCGGCTCCGCGAGCGCCACACGCTCGTCGTCAAGCGGTTCGACGAGTCGACGCTCGAAGCCAGCCAGCCAGCGCTCCAGCTTGCGGAACTCCAACGACAACTGCCCGACACGCTGGCGCGCACTCCCGCGTTTGAGGCACGCATCGACGGGATCGATTTCTTCGCCGAGCCGGTTCGCGGCGACGGGCCGGTGGTCTATCTGACGGTCGACAGCCCCGGACTCGGGCGGCTCCACGAGACGGTAGTCGACGCCTACGGTATGGTTGACGGGCTCGAAGGCGACGACTACGTTCCCCACATTACGCTCGCCCGTGGTGGGTCGGTGGCCGATGCCGAGCGGGTGGCCAAGACGCCGGTCGACCCGGTTTCGTGGACGGTTTCCGAGCTCACGATCTGGGATTCACGGTACCGTGAGCCCGTTGCGCGCTACTCGCTGCCAGCCTGAACTGCCAGCCCGAATATCAGCCAGAATTGTTGGCCTGACCGCTCAGTAGGCACTCCCTACGATCTCGACAATGACTCTTTAGGCTATACTTCGTCGTCGGGTTCGTGTTTGTCCGCCATCGCCTGGGCCTCGGCGGCGTAGCGTTCGCGGTCAGCCTCGTCGACGGGTGTGAGCTCGCTCTCGTCGGCCTCGATTGCGGCGGTCGCAGGTCCGCGCTGTCGGAGCAGCGTCATCGACAGCTCCTTGCGAAGTTGGCGCTCGCCGTCGACGGTTGCATACACGAATGAAATCAGGTTCCGATCGTCGTAACTTCGCTCGACCAGCCACAAACGTGTCATACCGCCCGTTTGGTTGCGAGCCCGTTGTGCGTATCGGTCGAACGGTGACAGACTGGCTCCAGTTTCGGGGGGTGCCTCCGTGCTGCCCGCCTGGTGCCTGTCAGCCGTTCGATGTACGATGTTCGGGGTGCTCGTCTGCCCTGCGTCACGTTCCGTGTCCCGCGTGCCTCTGACGGTTCCGTACTGCCTGGCCCGCAGTGACTTGTTTTGCACTACTTGGCTGCCCGGGAATGCTCCCACACGCTGGACGTCTACCCTAGTGCGGTTCCCACTGCGGTCCGCTGTATGGTCTCACACGGCGGTTTGCATGTCTGAGCTGGTGTACTGACAGCCAACCCACACATGATTCAGACATGTTGGGAGGGACTTCAATCTGTCTTACAAATTATCTATTTTGATAATTTTGGTGCGATATTGTCGGCCCGTAGGGGTAAGCTACTTCTTCCTCTCAGAGAAATAGCTGCACACACGTTGCACAATCACCGCTTGGTCCCCACCTGACCCATGTCCTCCAGAGTTGCCCTCCCTTGGCTTTTGGTTGGACTGCTGGTTTGTCTGCTGGTCGTCAGTGGGCTCGCTGGCAGTGCTGCGGCCGATGATCCCGAACTGATCGTCGAACAGCACGGCTCGGGTATCGCCCTCGAAGACGACTCGTCGACGTATCTCTGGCAGTACAGCTCCTACTCGGCGACGGTGACGTTCCCGGCATCGAGCGACGAGATCCATACGGTCTGTCTCTCGCAGTACGACGAGGACACGGTCGAACAGCCGCTGGTCTGTCAGTGGACCGCCGTCGACACCGATGGGTCGAACACGGTGACGCTGTCGCAGTCGGAGTGGCCCGAAGACATCTCGGGCGAAGAGACGCTGGCAATCGAGGTGTATCCGGGCCGCGACACCAGCGGCGAGCCGACAGAACAGGTCCTTCTCGACGTCCACATCATGGAAAAAGAAGACGATATGGACGGCAACGGGCTGACCAACGAGCGCGAGATCGAACTCGGCACGCATCCGGCCCGCGCCGACACCGACGGCGACGGACTGACCGATGGCGTCGAGGTTATGCTGGGAACCCAGCCGCTCGATCCGGTTACCCCTTACCGAATGGCCGTCCTCACTGTCGGTTTTCTGACCACCGGCCTGTTCGGTTTCTTTCTCGTCGCCGGCCGACTCGCCGAGGCGCTTCGGACGCTCGGCGTCTCGACCGGTGGAGAGTCGACGTCCACCGAGTCGACCGCCGAGAACTCTCCCACACAGGCGACGCTTGATCCACCGGTCCGGGACGAAGAGCGCGTTCGACGCCTTTTGTCGAGCCACGACGGCCGGCTCAAACAGTCCCAGATCGTCGAGGCGACCGACTGGTCGAAATCCAAGGTGAGCCGGCTGCTGTCATCGATGGAAGACGACGAGGAGCTCATCCGAATCCGGCTGGGCCGAGAGAACCTGGTCTGTCTCCGGGGTCACGAACCGCCGGAGTTCAACCCCTCGTGGACGGACCGAGACGGCGCTTCACCCTAGCTCGTTCGCCAGCGCGTCACGTTGAAATTCACTGCCCTCGTAAGAACCGCGAATGCAGGTTTCGACGCTTCGCGAGCGCGCTCGCTCGGCCCCTCAAGAGCCGGGCATCTATCAGTTCCACGCGGGCGAGACTGTCCTCTACGTCGGCAAGGCCGTCGACATCCGCTCGCGAGTCCGCTCGTACGCCGACCCTCGCAGTGACCGCATCCGGCGGATGGTCCGGGCGGCCGACCGCCTGGAGTTCGCGGTCACCGACACCGAAACCCAGGCGCTCTTGCTCGAAGCCAACCTGATAAAGCGTCACCAGCCGCGCTACAACGTCCGGCTGAAAGACGACAAATCCTACCCGCTCGTCCAACTCACCGACCATCCCATTCCACGGATCGAAATCACGCGCGACCCCGACGACGCGGCCACGGTGTTCGGCCCCTTTACCGACAAGGGCCGGGTCGAAACCGCCGTCAAGGCGATCCGCGAAATCTATGGGCTCCGTGGCTGTTCGGACCACAAGTACCAGGGTCGCGACCGGCCCTGTCTGGACTACGAGATGGGGTTGTGTACCGCCCCCTGCACGGGCGAGATCGACCCCGAACGCTACCGCGAGGACGTCGATGCGGCGATCCGGTTTTTCGAGGGCGAAACCGGCGTGCTGGCCGACCCGCTCGGCCGGGAAATGGAGGCCGCCGCCCAAAACCAGGCCTTCGAGCGGGCGGCCAATCTCCGGGATCGGCTCGAAACCGTCGAGAGTTTTCACGGTGGTGGCGAGTCGGCCGTTTCGGGACGAAGTTACGAACAGACCGTCGACGTACTCGGGGTGGCCATCGAGGGCGACAGTGCGACGGTCGCCCGACTGCACAGCGAGCGCGGCCAACTGGTCGATCGCTCGCGGCACACGCTCGAAGCGCCCGACGACGACCACCGGGTCGCGGCGTTGCTGTCGGCGTTCATCCCGCAGTACTACGCCGAACGGGAGTTCCCCCATGCGCTGTTGCTTTCCGAACAGCCGACCGACCCCGATGTTGTGGCGTGGCTCGAAGCCGAGGGGGTCGCCGTGCGCGTGCCGGGTGCCGGCCGCGAAGCCACGTTGGTCGACCTCGCGCTGAAAAACGCCCGACAGGGGCCGGTCACCGGCGATCCGCTCGGCACACTGGGCAGCGAACTCGAAATTAGTCGACCGACACGGATCGAAGGCTTCGACGTGAGCCACTCCCAGGGTCGGAACGTCGTCGGCAGCAACGTCTGTTTCGTCGACGCAAGCGCGGACAAAAGCGCCTACCGCCGAAAGAAGCTCACCGACCGAAACGACGACTACGCCAACATGCGCGAGCTGATTACGTGGCGCGCCACCCGGGCGGTCGACGGCCGCGACGACCGGCCCGATCCTGACTTGCTTCTCGTCGACGGCGGCGATGGCCAGCTCGGCGCGGCGCTCGACGCGCTCGCGTCGACCGGTTGGGACGTCCCTGTGGTCGCGCTCGCCAAGGAGCGCGAACTCGTCATCACTCCCACGCGCGTGTTCGACTGGCCGAGCGACGCGGGCCACCTCCACGTCTGCCAACGCGTTCGCGACGAGGCCCACCGGTTTGCCGTCCAGTACCATCAGACGCTCCGCGACGAGGTCTCGACCGCGCTTGACGGAATTCCCGGCGTCGGCCCACGGACCAGAAGCCGTCTGCTGGGGCGGTTTGGGAGTGTCGAGAACGTCCGCAACGCCTCGGTCGACGATCTCACGGATGTCGACGGCGTCGGCGAGAAAACTGCGGCCGCGATCTGCGACCGACTCTAGTCTTAGGCGATTTTTCTGTACTGCTCGGTCAGTTTGTCGGCGGCTTCGTCCATCAGTTCGGTTTCGTAGTCGTCGAGTTCCCAGTCGACGATCTCCGATGCGCCATCGGCTCCGAGTTTAACTGGAACGCCCAGTGCTGTGTCGCGCTGGTTGAACTCACCATCGAGCACGACCGAGCAGGGAAGCACCTCGCCGGAGTCGGTGAGGATCGCTTCGACGGTGTGGGCGACGCCCGTTGCGGGGCCCCACTGGGTCGCGCCCTTGCGCTCGATCACGTCCATCGCGGACTCGGCAAGCTCGCCGAGGATATCGTCCTTTTGGTCGCTGTCGAACGTGGGATCGCGGCCGTCGACCCGTACCTTCGAAAACACGGGCACCTGGGCGTCGCCGTGTTCACCGAGGATCGTCGCCTCGACGTTCTGGACGCCCGTCTCGAACCGCTGGCTCAGTACGTAGCGAAACCGCGCCGAGTCCAGCCGCCCGCCGAAGCCAATGACGTGTTCGCGCGGGCGATCGCCCGTCTCGTAGAGGTGGCGATTCAGGAGGTCCACCGGGTTCGAGGTCGTCACCGAGACGAAGTCGTCGGTGTACTCGGCCAGCGAGTCGCTGATCTCGGCCATGATCGGGGCGTTGTCCTCGGCGAGATCGAGGCGGGTCTGACCGGGCGAGCGGGGAATACCCGCCGTGATGACGACCACGTCCGAGCCCGCGGTCTCGGCGTAGTCACCCTGCCGGACGACCGTGTTCGAGTCGTAGGCGATGCCGTGGTTGGTGTCGGCGGCCTGGCCGACCGTTTTTTCTTCCATCTTCGGAATATCGACCAACACGAGTTCGTCGACGATGTCGCGGAGTGCGAGCGCGTAGCCTGTGGCCGCACCGACCGTCCCTGCCGCGCCGACGATGCTCACTTTTGCCATAATTAATATATGCACGCTGTTTCCGAGTAGCTTTCGGTGATTTGGTTCCGTCGACCGCGTGTCGAAGAGCCGCTGTATTTTTCCACAAGAGGCCCGTTTCAGCGTCTATGAGCGAGTTCGACAAGGAAGCAGAACGCGAAAAGCTTCGCGAGAAGTTCGCCCGCGACGAGGAAAAACGGGCCGACACCCGTCGCATGAGCGAGCTCCTGCTCAAAGGGGCGACGATGACCAACAAACACTGCAGTCAGTGTTCGGATCCACTGTTCCGCTACGACGGCCAGACGTTCTGTCCGTCCTGTCAGGCTGAATCGCAAAACGGGCACGCGGTCGACGCTGGCGAATCGACGAACGCCACGTCTTCGGCGTCATCGGCGTCTAACGCATCTCCCGCGGATTCCGCACAGTCGGTCGACTCGTCGACTGCGTTGGATTCGACGACCGCGTCTGAATCGGTCGACTCGGCTGGGCGAACGGACCAATCGACACAGTCGCCGGCCGGTCGGCCAGCCGGGGTGGACTCGTCAGTCGGCGATCGGTTCGAAAAAACGGGTTCAGCTGGTGGAGCCGACGAGTATCCGACAGTGTCGACCGGAGACCTGACGGCCGCGCGAGCCTCACTGCAACGGACGCTCACGCGGTTTGCTCGGACGGCGGAGTCGACTGAGGACCCTCGCCGTGCCCGCGAGTTACTGGCCGCGGCCCGGGAGGCCGCGGCCACGCTCGCCGAACTGGAGTGAGTGCGCCTACTGTCTGACGACCGCGCGCTCGCGGTGTCGCTCGGCTGTCTGTTTCGGTTCGGGTGGTTTCGGTTCCGCCTTTGTCTCCGGCCGCTCGGCTGGCATCATTGACGCGATAGAGAACGTTTGGCGGGCTATCGAGATGAGCCAGTCGGGGTCTTCGACGTCTTGTTCGTGTTGCGGTGGACCGTACAGCATGTCGGTCGACGTGATCGACGTCTCGTGCTGCGGCTCGCCGTAGCAAGCCCGGTCGACACCAACAACATCGAAGGGGGATGTGGGGGTTTGTGTTCGCATAGTGGTGTCACACGACCGACAACCGCGTTCGTGTCGGGCCGTGTTGTGCGTATGAGATACGCCGCTCACTCAACTTATACTAAATTTTTTTCCAACTATCTACCCGCAAAGATTGGAACCGTGTTGGCGAAGTACGTTATAAATACGAGCTTCCAACGACCTCGCGGATCGTATCCGCCGTGACCTCGCCAACTCCAGTAACCTCTTGTAAATCCGCTTTTCGGGCGGTCATGACCGCTTCGACCGAGCCGAACTCCTCCAGCAGTGCACGCGTGGTCACCGGGCCGATATCCGCGATTGAACTCACGACGTACTCCTGTTGTTCGGCCCGGGTTTTCGCGCTTTTCTCGCCGTGCACCGAGACGGCACGGTCGCGGGTCTGCTGTTCGCGCGTGGCGAGCGTCTCCAGTAGGTCGGCGGTCTCGGTCTCGTCGGCGGTCCGCAGCACGCTTGCATTGAAGTCGACTGCGAGACTGGCGACTGCTCCCCGAATCGCGTTTGGGTGGACGTTGCGCTCGCCGTAGAGGTCTTGGCCCTCAATGATGACGATCGGTCGGCTGTAGTTCCGCGTCAGGTCGCCGACCTGCTCGAACATCGAGCGGTCGCCGCCGGTGAGCGTGTCCAGGAAGTCCGATACTGATTTGCGCTCGACTGCCACTCGGTCCGACAGCACGTAGTCGCCGACCGCGAGCGTTTCGAGCCGGGTCGTAATTGCCTCGCGCGTCGACAGATCGCGGGCGATGTTCGAATCGAGTTCGCGCTGGTCGACGACGATCTCGACGGTCTCGGCGTCGCGACTGCTGGCGGTCGCCACGATTCCCTCGGTTTTGGTCTCGGTATCGTCCTCTTCGTTGCCTGCGTCGGCCTCGGTGGACGCCTCGCCGTCTTCGGTGTCCTCGACCGAACCGAAATCGGTCAGGCCGGGCTTGTCGGCGCGTTCGGTGCTCGCTGTCGCGTGGTCGACGCCACCGTTGGTGGCAGCCGCAGCGGTCGTTTCTCCGCGCTCGCCGTCGAACTGGTCGAGCGCCGACTGTGGGGCCTCCAGCTCTGCTTCGACCTCCTCGGCGACTCCCTTCAGTTTCCGGAGTTCGGACTCCATTTCCTTTTCCTTGCGCCGGGAGATCCAGAAGTACGCCTCGTCGCGCGTGTCGGTCGCCAGCAGGACGACGACGCGACCCTCGTCCTGTCGACCCGTACGGCCCTTGCGCTGAATCGACCGGATCGCCGTCGGCACCGGCTCGTAAAAGAGCACGAGGTCGACTTCCGGCACGTCCAGACCTTCCTCGGCGACAGACGTCGAGACGAGCACTTCGAACTCGCCGGCCCGAAAGGCGTCGAGCGTCTCTTTTTGTTCTTTTTGGGTCATCCCATCCGAGCCCTCCTTGTCGCCCTGGCCGACGAAGCGCCGGACGCGGAAGTTCTGGCTCAGGAAGTCGGTGAGCGCTTCGGCCGTATCGCGGGACTCGGTGAAGACGATCACGCGCTCGCCGTCGTCGATTCCCAGCGTCTCGGCCAACAGGATGCGCGTCCGCCGAAACTTGGGGTGGAGTTCGTCGTACGCCTCGGCCTTGCGCATGGCCGTTTGGACGTTGGGTTCGGCGATGAGCCGTTGGCTGGCCTTCGAGGCCCCCGAACTCCGGGCGGCGTTCTTCTGGCGCTCGAAGTACCGGCGGACGGACTCGACGCTCTGGGTTTCGACCAGCGTGACTGCCCGTCGAAGCTTCATGATCTCGGCGTGGACGCTCATCCCCTGGTAGCCCTCGGACTGGTCGTTGGCCATCAGTTGGCGGAGCTCCGCGCTGATCTTGTTGAGCTGTTTCTGGGAGATGTCGGGGCTCGTCGCCCGCGTGACGCCGAGGTCTCGAAGTTTTTCCAGGCGGTCGACGATCACCTCGTTGATCCCGTCGCGGATGGCGAGAATCTCGTCGGGGAGATCGATCCGCTTCCACTCGATCTCGGTTTCGTAGGTGTACTCGTCGACGTCCGAGTCCTCTTCGGTCATCACCTCGACCGTATCGAGCCCGAGGTTCTCACAGATAATCTGGATGTCCTCTTTGGTGCCGCCGGGCGAGGCGCTCATCGCCGTGACCAGCGGCTTGCGAGCGTCGGCGTGGTAGCGTTCGGCGATGTAGACGTAGGCGTAGTCGCCGGTACCCCGGTGACACTCGTCGAAGGTGAGGTGGGTTACGTCCGCCAGCGAAATTCGGTTGCCGACCAGATCGTTTTCGACGACCTGGGGAGTGGCGATCACGACCGTCGACGATTCCCAGAGTTCGGCGCGGTCGTCGGGCCGAACCTCGCCGGTGAAGACGACGATCTCCTCGTCCGGAATCTGGAGGGCCTCGCGGTAGAACTCGGCCTGTTGTTCGACCAGCGGTTTCGTGGGGGCGAGAAAGAGGGATTTACCCCCCACCTCGTGGAGTCGGTCGGCGGTGACCAGCAGGCTGACGGTGGTTTTGCCGAGGCCGGTGGGCAGACACACGAGCGTGTGGCCGTTTCGGGCCGTGCCCGCCAACTGGAGTTGGTAGAGTCGACGCTCGATGAAGGAGGGTGTGAGTAAGGGGTGGTCGACGTAGGCGTCGGACTCGGCCATTTGGCGATTGTTGGCTGTATCGGGGTTTAAGGGTTGTCTGAAAGTAGAGGGTGGGCGTGTAAGTATAGTGTCGATAGCTGATTGTGGGACTATTCAAAAAGGTGCGAAACGATACCGCTACCGGATCCAAGAGTGTATTTTTGAAAAGACACTCTGATCATCCGATTCACTCTCTGGGTTGTCTGCTTCCGATTCTTTATCAGATTGTTTTATTCCACCATGAACATCGACATCAGGGCTGGATTCGTATTCGGGTTCCTTGGTCGTACCAACAGAATATTCTGGCTCATAAGTTGTATATGATTGCTCGCGTGATTGAAGGCGCTTTTGACACAGTTTGTGTACTGCCTTCTTCGCCATCGAATACTGGCTCAACCCCTCACTTTTCGAAATCCCTTCAAAATTGGTATTTCCAATTTCCTTAGCAACATCTTTGATCGCTTCATCAGGGACATCACGAAAGATTATGTCTGGGCTACCAAACCAAAAATTATTGACATGCTTCGTCACAACGAGTGTAAAGCAATCGTGGTTTTCTGGAAGTCTATGATCCTTACAGTGGCTTGCTCCACAGTAATTGCAGCGGTATGCAAGATCACTTGATGCGTTGCAAATAGAGCATCCTCTCATATCAGATGATATTATTGCAACAACTAATATTCGTCTAATAATTCATGGCTTACTCATCATGTTCGGAGAATTAGAACAGAACAGTTGAGCCACCAACCCAACTATTGACACACAGTGGTCGACTTCGACTGCAATATTTCCCCCATGTCCAACACACCACCACAAGTCCCAAAACCACGTAGACCACCCCAAACCCAACTAAACACGACTCTCACAACTATGTCAGAAAAAGCGAATGGATCGCGCAGACGAAATACAGGGGTTTAGTCGTCAGCCAGAGCCGCCAGCACGCCACGGCCCTCAAGCAGTGTCGCCAGATCGGCCATCGTCGACACGACCTCGTCACACGACGGCTCGACGGCCGGTTTCGGCTCGAAGCCGACCGCCAGCCCCGCGACCTCCAACATCGGCAGGTCGTTCGCGCCGTCGCCGACCGCGATGGTGTCGGCCATCTCGACGCCAAGCTCCCCAGCGAGTTCCTCCAGCTGGTCGTCTTTCGTCCCCTCGATCAGCGGGCCGTCGACCTCGCCGGTGAGTTCGCCATTCTCGATGGGCAGGCGGTTCGAGACAATCTGGTCGACGCTGGTCCCATCGGCCTCCAAGGCGCGCTGGACACCACGTTCAAAACCGCCGGTGAAGATGGCGACCGTGTGGCCCGCCTCGCGCAGGCGGTCGATCAGGGTCGCGGCGTCAGGTCGGAGTTCGACCTTGCTGTAGGCGTCCTCGGCGTCGGCTTCGGAGAGGCCGGTGAGGAGTTCGGCGCGGCTCCGGAGGCTCTCGGCGTAACTGATCTCGTTGTTCATCGCCCGGTCGGTGATCTCGGCCATCTCGTCGTCGACGCCGAGTTTCTCTCCCAGTAGCACGGTCATCTCCGAGTTCGACAGCGTGCCGTCGAAATCGAACGCGATGAGGCTCATTGGAGGCTCTTTTTGTGCAGGCTATGAAAAACGCCCTGTTTCAGTCGTTGATTTATAACTCGTGTTTGGAGACGTGACTGAAAGCGGGAAGTAGATATAGAAAGCCCTCGACGCTCTCGACTTTTGCGCGCGGGCCAAAGGCCCGCTCGCATGGCCCGAGGGACATCGTCCCTCGCTGCCCGCGGCTCGCTGTCGTTCGAGAGAGCAAAGCTCTCTCGTGATGACGAAAGGCCTCCGGTCTTTCGAACCACGCTCCTCGCTCGTTTCACTCGCTGCGGTGCTTACGCCGCCGGGGTTCGTCGAGACCGTCTCGCTCTTTCAGTCCGCCAGGAATCCGGTTGGTCGGGCGGTCGACCACGGGTACACTGTTAACACAGTCGACCACGTTTACTCACGAGAACTGATGAGTACGGATGGCGAAGGGTCGGACGACGTTGTGCCCCCACCTGAGTCGATCCCCAAAGCCACCAACGGCTGTGTGGTCTGGCACCGTCGACACCTCCGGACGCGGGATCATCCTGCCCTCACCTATGCCGCCCGCGAGTACGACACACTCCTGCCGCTGTTCGTTTTCGATCCCCACTTTTACGTCGACGACGGGCTGGCCTGCGACGCTCGCATTCGATTCCTCCACGAATCGCTGGTCGACCTCGACGGCCAGTACGAGGTCCGCGACGGCGGGCTCACCTACGCCCACGGCGACCCCATCGAAATCCTCTCACGGTTCCGCGAAGCAGGCTGGGACATCGTCGCCACCGCTGACCCCACCGGCCGCTACGGCTGGGAGCGCGACAACGCCGCAGCCGCCCAGTGCGACGTGACCTTCGTCGACGGCGACGGGCTGATCCGCAACGCCGCCGACCCACGCGACGGCTGGAGCGACGCCGTTGAGGCCTGGTTCACCGACGACCAGTATGCGTGGGACCCCGACTCCGTCACGCTCGCCGCAGTCGACACCCCCGTCACCATCGACCGGATCGAGTCGGCCTATGGAATCGACCCGACAAAGACCGACGTACCGCCGGGCGGCACCAAGGCCGCACGCGACCGGCTCAGCCTGTTTACCGACGCCATTTCGGCCTACCCGGGCAACATCTCCGCGCCGGTCGACGCCGAGTCGGGTACAAGCCGCCTGTCTGGCTCGCTACGATTCGGCTGTCTGTCGGTCCGGGAGGTCTACCAGTACGTCGACGCAAATGCCACTGGCCGAGGCAAACAAATGTTCATCTCACGGCTGTATTGGAACCGCCACTACAACCAGAAACTCGAAGACTGGCCAGGTTGGATGGACCGGGCGGTCAACCCCGCGATGGAGGAGTTCTACGCTGACAGCCACGACCCCGAACTGGTCGAGGCGTGGAAAGCGGGCCAAACGGGGTATCCGATGGTCGACGCCTCGATGCGGTGTCTTCGGTCGACGGGCTGGCTGAACTTCCGCATGCGGGCGATGTGTGCGTCGTTTCTCTGTGATCTGCTCGCCCAGCCGTGGAAACTCGGGGCCAACTGGTTCTACTATCACCTGATCGACGCGGATCCAGCGATCAACTACACCCAATTTCAAACGCAGGCAGGGATGGTCGGCGTCAACATGCTGCGAATCTACAACCCCCGCAAGCAGGTCCGGGATAACGACCCCGACGGCGAGTTCATCCGCCGGTGGGTGCCCGAACTCGCCGGGTTGCCCGACGAACACCTCGACCAGCCCGAAAAGACGCCCCTCCACGTCCAGGCCGACTGCGGCGTCGACATCGGCGAGGACTACCCGTATCCGATCGTCGAGTACGAGGCTGCCCGCGAGCGTTGTCTCGACAGACTCGACGCGATCAAACCCGCCGCCGAACAGGCCCTCACCGATCCCGAGGTCGCCCGCTGGGCCTCGCTGTCACGCCGCGGTCGCAGGACCGGAGCCGACAGTAGCACGACCGACGAGACGGACACAGCCGCCGAGTCGACCACCCAAGCCTCACTGTCGGCGTTCGAAACGGACGAGTAACGATCCCACCGAGAACCTACCATATATCAAATAAATACGCCGACATGGATATTTTTGGGTGATTTTCACCGGTTAGAAGGAGTGACAATGCATATCTATGAATACTCGGTCGCTGTGGAAACGCTTAACCGACACCCACTGAATCCTACAGACATGAAGGTACTCGTCACGGACCCGATCGACGATGCGGGGCTCGATCGGCTGCGTGAAGCAGGCTACGAGGTCGTAACGAACTACGAAGCCGAAGGCGACGAACTCCTTGCTGCGATCGCCGACGCGAATGCACTGATCGTCCGCTCGGGCACCGAGGTCACCGAGGAAGTCTTCGATGCCGCCGAGGATCTGGTCATTGTCGGTCGCGCGGGCATCGGCGTCGACAACATCGACATCGAGGCCGCCACCGACCACGGCGTTATCGTCGCGAACGCTCCAGAAGGCAACGTTCGCGCGGCGGCCGAACACACGGTTGCGATGGCGTTCGCCGTCGCTCGCTGGATTCCGCAGGCCCACGCTCGCCTCACAGACGGCGAGTGGGCCAAATCCGACTATCTCGGCTATGAGGTCAACAACAAGACCCTCGGCATCATCGGCCTGGGCCGTGTCGGCCAGGAGGTCGCCAAACGCCTCGACAGTCTCGGAATGGAGCTGGTCGTTTTCGACCCCTACATCTCCCAGGAACGCGCCGATCAGTTCGGCGCCGAACTCATCGACGATCTCGACGACTGTCTGGCCGCCTCGGACTTCGTGACCGTTCACACCCCGCTGCTGCCCGAAACCGAAAACATGCTCGGAGCCGACGAGCTCGCACTCCTCGAAGACGGCTTTCTCATCAACTGTGCCCGCGGCGGCATCGTCGACGAAGCCGCGCTCGCCGAAGCGGTCGAAAACGGCACGATGGCTGGCGCGGCACTCGACGTGTTCGCCGACGAGCCGCTCGCCGACGACTCTCCCCTTCTCGACGTCGACGAGATCGTCGTCACCCCGCATCTCGGAGCCTCCACGGAGGCCGCCCAGGAGAACGTCGCGGTCGACACCGCCAAGCAGGTTGTCGCCGCGCTCAACGACCAGCCCGTGCTCAACGCGCTCAACGCCCCGTCGGTCGACGAGACCGCGTTCCCACGGATCGAGCCGTATCTCGGACTGGCCGAAACGGCGGGCAAGATCGCTGCCCAGCTGCTGGGCGAACGCATCTCGTCGATCGAGGTCCACTACGAGGGCGACATCGCCGAGGAAGACGTCGACCTCGTCACCGCGAGCGCGCTCAAAGGCGTGTTCAAACCGCTTGAATGGCAGGTCAACGCGGTCAATGCGCCGCGACTCGCCGAAGAACGCGGAATCGAAGTCACGGAATCGAAGACCCGCCAGACCGAGGACTTCCAGAGTCTCGTCACCGTCAAAGTCAACGACGGCGACGAGTCGCTGACGGTCTCGGGGACCCTGTTTGCGGGCGACGACCCGCGGATCGTCCGCATCGATGGCTACCGCGTCGACGCCATCCCCTACGGTCACATGCTGGTCGCCCGGAATAAGGACAAACCCGGCGTCATTGGGCTTATCGGCTCGGTGCTCGGCGAGAACGACATCAACATCGCTGGCATGTTCAACGCCCGCGAGACCATCGGCGGCGAGGCGTTGACCGTCTACAACCTGGACGTCGACGTGCCCGACGCGGTGCTTGAAGAACTGCTGGCTGACGACCGGATTATCGAACTCAAAACGATCACGCTCAACGGTCAGTAGATCGAACAATCGGATCGGAGCAGATCGGACAAACGCGTCGGGAGCCGGCCATATTCTACCCAAACAACATAAGAGCCTCCGACGCAAACATCGGGTGAATGTCTACGTGGAAACGCGATATCGCCAGTGGGCTCGTAGTGCTGCTTCCACTCGGGATTCTTCTCTTTGTCGTCAACTGGCTGTACACCCGTGTTATCGGCCTCCCGTTGATTAGCAACCTCGATTTCGGCCAACTCGGCGTCCCCTCCCAGTTCGTTCCGCTGACGCGGATTCTCGTCGCGCTCACACTCATCGTGACGCTCATTTTGGCCGTCGGCTATCTGATGCGGACGACCGTTGGTCGGGTGTTCGAGGCGACGATCGACGATACGATAAACCGGGTTCCGGGGCTCCGAGTCGTCTACAATGCCTCCAAACTCGCCGTCGAAACCGCGCTTTCAGGAACTGACGACCTCCAACAGCCCGTCAGACTTGAAGTCTGGCCCGGTATCTGGATGACCGCATTTAAAACGGGCAAACGAACCGACGACGGCAAGCACGTGCTGTTCCTCCCGACTGCGCCGAACATCACTACCGGCTTCGTTATCGAGGTTGAAGCCGACAGAATCGAGGATACGGGCGAACGGGTCGAAGAGGCACTTACTCGGGTGTTGAGCGCTGGTTTCGCCGAGTCAGCTCACCAGATCCCGGTCGAAGAAGAACCGAACCCCACACGGATCGACGGTGACGATCGCACGACTGTCCGAACCAACTCGCCGACCACCCAGTCGGAAACACCCGATCCGCCGGGCAAAACCGACCGGACGGGGAGTGCCGACCAGTCGACGACGGACGACTGAGTGGTCGACTCATGAGCAGTCTGCAAAAAACCGGATTGTCTGCGCCGAACTATCGTTTCGTGCCGCCGCCCTCGCGCAGGTCACGGCCCGTCGAGCAGTTCATACAGCCGTAAACCGAGCCATCGTTCGCGCCGAACACGCGCACGAACTGCTTGGTGACGTAGCCACCACAGTTGTTACACATTCGTTGTGTGGAATCGCGTTTTGTGCCCATTTCCATGGTGTGGAAGGAGTCCATGGAGGCCCCTGAGAAGCATATTGGCTTTGTTATACGTTTCCTGTGTATGTTTCGTGATCGGTAGGGAGTGCTTACCGAAGCCGACTGGCTCGCGTGTCGGTTCGGTCCGTGACTCTCGCGACACCGACTGACGACCCACTAAACCGACAGATCGAACGAGTAGGTACTCCCTACCGCCGGAACATCCCTCGGTGTGGGTGTCGGTCGACTGTCAAACAGCGAGTGATAGGCAATCCGAGCTGGTCTTGTTGCTGTATCGAACCTATCAGTACTCGTGGGTTGCGGGTTCTTGCACTTCGACACCGTCTTGGGAGGTATGTGTTCACTGTTCAGCGAGACTGAGCCAGCCTCGTCAGTACGCCAGTGGGCGTACGGATTCTGGTCGTTCTATCGGCAGTACACACACTCGGCGATTCACGCCGCGTCGGCGGCCGCACTCACCATCTTCGGACTGCTGATTTTCATCGATCCTCTGTTCGCCCTTGTCGCGATTGCGGCGTACGTCTGCCCGCCGATTGTGCTGTATGTTCTCGATATAGATATTGGAGTCCAATCGGACGACGCAGCGTCGACCAATGAGAAGTCTGATCAACTCTCTGCAGATCCCTCCTCAAAGGTCGACCCACGCTCCGGTGATGGGGATTCCGACTCCGATGGAGATGACGGAGACACAGATTCTGATGGTACTGATGGAGATACGGACTCCGACGGTGATGATGGCGACACGGACTCTGATTCGGATTCAGACTCAGATTCAGATTCGGACTAATGTCAGTGCCGCCGGTCGCTATGTTTCTGTGGTACGTATCGAACGAGCGACCCTACACGTAGGTGAACCAGTCGTCGTGTGCGTCGGTTTTGCGCTCAACTAGGTTGAAGAAGGCCGATTGGAGGTCTTCGGTGACGGGCCCGCGGTTGCCGTCGGCGATCTGAACGTTGTCGACCTGTCGAATCGGCGTGACTTCGGCCGCCGAGCCGGTGAAAAACAGTTCGTCGGCCGTGTGGAGTTCACCCCGGCTGATCGTCGCCTGGTCGTGAACCGTGTAACCTGCCTCACGGGCGAGCGTAATCACGGTGTCGCGGGTGATGCCGTCCAGGATGCTCTGGGACAGGCCGGGCGTGTAGATCTCGCTGTCTCGAACCAAAAAGAGGTTCTCGCCGGGGCCTTCGGCGACCTGGCCCTCCTTGTTGAGAACGATGGCTTCGGCGTAGCCGTTGCGGCGGGCCTCCTCGCCCGCCAGCAGGCTGTTGACGTAGAGCCCGGTCGTTTTCGCGTTGGTCGGAATCTGGCTCGACGAGTATTTACGCCACGACGACACCATCACGTCGATTCCGTTTTCGAGGGCTTCCTCGCCGAGATACGCCCCCCACGGCCAGGCAGCGAGCACGACATCAGTTGGACAGCCAGCCGGGCTAATGCCGAGACTCCCGTAGCCAAAGAAGGCAATCGGCCGGATATAGGCACTCGTGAGGTCCTGTCGACGCAGTAGTTCGAGAGTTGCCTCGGTAAGCTCGTCTTTACTATATGGAATATCCATCTCATAGGGCTTTCCCGACGCGAACAGTCGGTCGAGGTGGTCATCCCAGCGGAAGATCGCGGTTCCCTGTTCGGTATCGTAGGCTCGGGCCCCCTCGAACACGCCGGTTCCGTAATGAAGCCCGTGGGTCAGGACGTGGGTGGTCGCTGCATCCCAGTCGACGAACTCCCCGTTCTGCCAGATCGTCTCGATTGCTCCCGCCTCGCGCATCTCGTCGAATGATGCCATTGTTACTCTGAGACTTCGGCTACCCGTTCTTAATAGTTTGCAAGAGTTGTGAGAATCAGCTACCGAGAGCCGAAAGCAGTGCATCGCCTTCGACGTAGACGAGGCCGTGACGGTCAGCGTACGCGGCTGCATCAGCGGGCGAGCGCGCACTGCCGGTCTCGTCGTCAAGCATCTCACAGACGACAACGGCCGGAGCACAGCCTGCGGCGGCCGCAAGCGCAATCCCGAGTTCCGTATGCCCAGCCCGGTCGACCAACAGGTTCGGTGCAGCCCGCAGGAGATGGACGTGCCCCGGCGTTCGGAACGCGTTCGCGAACGCCGCCTGGTCGTAGCCAGTTCCGACTGCGGCTGCCGCGTTGCCGAGTTCCGAGATCGTCAGTGCACGGTCGACGTCCGTGATACCGGTGAACGTCTCACGGTGGTTGACCGTCAGCGAAAATGACGACCGCTCGTCGTAGGCGAGTTCGTGATCGGCCGCCGCGGGATGGTCGATCGCGTCCTGCAGAAACGGAAGACCGAATGCCTCGCTCGCTGTGTCCGAGAGCGCCACGCAGATCAGCCCCCCGGCGTCGTTTCGTAGCCGGGTGACGGCGTCGCTGTCGACCGTCTGGGCCGGATAGACGATGTCGGTTTCTCCCTCGCGGTCAGCGAAATCGTGGATCAAGACCGGTTGGCCAGCTGCGAACGCATCGATCGCTGCCTCGACGGCAGCCGTTTGATCGGTCGATTGGGTCATCTCGCCCCCACAATGTGGATCGACAGTTCCTCACTGTCGTCAAGCTCCAAGACGTCACGGAGCTTTTCTGGGGCGATCAGTTCGAGACTCGCCTCGTCGTGGTGAGTCCGGTCCGGAACGATAACGTGCGCTGGCTGGAACTCTCGGTTGTTCGCTTCGAGCCGGGCCGGATAGCAGGTCGCCGCGCCGAATGTCCGCTCGCCGTCGGCCCAGCTGTCGATCGCAACTGACGACTGCGAGGATAGCTCCGGGCGAGCCCGAACGCTCGTTTCGTCGAGGTCGACGTTCAACGTGCCCGGAAACGGCGTGTAGCCGAGTCGGGATTCGAACTGTTCCTGATAGCCCGACAACGAGATGTAGTGTCGGCCCTCGCCCATTCCGGTCGTGATCGTTCCGGTGAGTGTGAGTCCACGTTGTTGCTCGAACAACGATCGGTAATCGGCGTACTCCGACCGGAGAACCCGTTCTCCCGCTTCGGTGACCGAAACCCACTGGCCGTCCGAGACGATCTCTCGGTCGACGTAGTCGCCGGCGTCGAGCCGCTGGAGTCGACGCGAAGCCGTCTGGTTCGAGGCTTCGAGTCGCGCAGCGAGACTCGCACAGGAGACTTTGACCGAACCCGCCAGGCCGCCCTCCAACGCAACGGCTTTCAGGGCCTGAAGCTCGTCGTGACCGAGACTGCTCACTGCCGATTCTGACATACCGAGAAACTAGTGTGGCGTCCGGATAAGCATACCGAACGTGAGATGGCTCCCAAAATCGTTATGGACTCGCCAGCAACCGACCGATAGGTATCAAAGGTAGTTCACCGGTAAAATCACACCGATTCGCCCGGAGACGTTGTGCGGGTGTGGGGGAGCAAGGACAGAGAACGCGAGTTCCCCGAGCTAAACCTCGAACCCGCCCGTCGACACGTCGAAGCCGTACTGACGGCGCTTCAAGACATGGCTCCCGAGTCGTTCGATAGGGCACGATCACAGCTTCCAAACGAGTACGAACGTCTCTACGAGCTACCGTCGTAGCGCCAGTAGCCCCGACTAGTATATATAAGGGCCAGCCGGCTGGTTCGGAAGGCCCTTTAGCAGTGGGGCGAAACCGAGCGGTATGTTTACTGCGTTCCGCTCGGAGGTCGAGACGGCCATGGCCGCCTGTCTCGACGATCTCGGTCTTCCGACGGGCGACCTCGGAATCGAGGAGCCGCCCGAAGACCTCGACGCCACGCTCGCCTCAAGTGTCTCGTTCCGTCTCGCCGGCGAACTCGGCGCGGCACCTCCACAGGTCGCCCACCAGTTGGCCGACGCGATCGACTGCTCGGACTACGAGTATCTCGGCGACGTCAGCGTGCAAGGACCGTATCTCAACTTCCATACGACGCCCGCCTACCACGCAGATACGCTCGAAGCCGCCCAAAGCGCCGAGTACGGCCGACTGGCTGACCGTGGACAGTCGGTCGTCGTCGAACACACCAGCGCCAATCCAACGGGGCCGGTCCACGTCGGCCGTGCTCGGAACCCCATTCTCGGCGATGCAGTCGCCAACGCCCTCGATTTTGCGGGCTACGACGTCGAACGCCACTACTACGTCAACGATGCGGGTCGACAGATGGCCGTCTTCACCTGGGCCTACGAGAAATTCGATGAGAGCGACCTCGACGGCGAGCCGGCCCGCGAGCGCACCGAGTACGATCTGGTTCGTTACTACCGCAAGGGAAACTCGTATCTCGAAACCGCAGAGCCCGAGGACGTCGACGCCGCTGAGGACGAGATCGCTGCCATCCTCCAGGGGCTCGAAGCCGGTGACGAGGAGGCCTACGAGCGAGTCGGCGAGGTCGTCGACCAGGTGCTCGGTGGAATGAAAGAGTGTCTCGCTCGCCTTCCCGCCGAGTTCGACGAGTTCGTCAAGGAGACTCGCTTTATGATCGACGGCTCGACCGACGAGATCGCCGAGCGACTGAAAGAAACCGAGTATGCGGTCTACGAGGAGGATGCCTGGCAGCTCGAACTTCAGGAGTTCGGCATCGACAAGAACCTCGTCTTCCTCCGTTCGGACGGCACGAGCCTCTATACGACGCGGGATCTGGCCCACCACGAGTGGAAGTTCGACAACTTCGACCGAGCGGTCACCGTGCTGGGCGAGGACCACAAACTGCAGGCCAAACAGCTCCAGTCGACGCTCGAACTCCTCGGCAACGACGCCTCGCGGCTCGACGACGTGATCTACTCGTACGTCAACCTCCCCGAAGGCAAGATGAGCACCCGCCGTGGAACCGGGGTCATGCTCGACGACCTGCTCGACGAGGCGATCGACCGCGCCCGCCACGAGGTCGAAACCCGCCTCGAAGATCGTATCCGCGACGACGATCTCGACGACGACGACATCGAGCGAATCGCCCACCAGGTCGGTATCGGGGCAGTGCGCTACGATATCGTCTCAAAACAGCCCACGAAGGGAATCACGTTCAAATGGGACGAGGCGCTCAACTTCGAAGCCCAGTCGGCTCCCTACATTCAGTACGTCCACGCACGGTGCTGCGGTATTCTGGCGGAAGCCGACGCCGAACCCGATCCCGACGGACTCGATGCCGGGGTGTTGTCGACGCCCGAAGAACGGGCCTTGCTTGAGGTCATCGCACGCTTGCCGGCAGTGATCGAAACCGCCGGTGAGGACCTCGAACCCCACCGAATCGCCACCTACACGCGCGAACTCGCCGAGTCGTTCAACGGCTTTTATCGCTCCTGTCCCGTGCTGACTGCCGACGACGCTGCTACCCGCCACGCACGGCTCGCGGTGGTAGCGGCCGCAAAACACGCGGTTGCCAACTCGCTGTCGGTTCTCGGCGTGGCTGCCCCAGATTCGATGTAGGGGGCCACTCTCTGACGGGTACTACTCCGGTTTATATCAGTAATCCAGGAAACGCTGTCAGGATGCTACCGCCGACGAGCGAAACCGCCCCGATCCCGGCCCCAAGCGCAAGTAGCAGGAAGACAACGATCCACCAGAACGGAACTGACTCGTTTTCTGCCATATCCGCACTCCAACGCCCGCCTACAAGAATACCACGTTTTATGATTCGTCCGCTCACCGGAACAGCCGACTGAAGAATCCACGTTTTTCCTTCGGTTCGGTCTCGTTTTCATCGGCTTCGTCGACCGCCTCATCCGTCCCGTTAGTCGACGCCGAAGCGTTCGACACTGCGGTCTCTTCGGCGTCAGGAATCAGCGGTTCGTCGTCTTGGCTGTCGGTTTCGGCGGCCGTCTCCTCGTCGAATTCTGCTCCGAGCACGGTCGTCTGAGCCGACTCCTCCTCGTCGAAGTCGGCAGTCGACTCGCCACCGAACGGAATCGCGTCTGCTGGCACCGAACCGTCCGACTCCTCGTCGGCTGTGTCGGTCTGCTCGTCGTCAGTCGTCTCATCCTCACCACTCTCTTCGGTCTCGATTTCACCCTCCGTTCCAGTCGCGGCCTCGGCCCACTTGGATTCGCCCTCTTCGGGCGTGGCAGACTGGTCGTCGTCCGCTATTTCCGGAGTGGCTGCAAACGGGTTGACGACGTTGTGTTCGCCGTCGCTCGCTGTGGAACGCTGTTGCGTATCGGCATTTGTACTGTCTTCGCTGGCGGTGGCCCTCTTGGCGTCCGTATCGGGGTTTATCGTGACACCGGTTTCCGAGAGTGAGTCGGCGAGCTGTTGGTCACTGGCCGCCAACGCGCTCCGTGTTTCGGCTTGTAGATCGTCTCTGGATGGTTCAGGGATTGAGAGATCACTCCCGGTGAGTCCACCCGCGAGTCGACGGTAGGCGGCTGCCGCTTGGCTGTGTGGGGCATAGCTCATGAGTGGTTCGCCGACAGCGATCGATTCACGAACCGCCTCGTCTTCGGGGATCGTGGTCAGCACCTCGGCCGTTAGGATCCCACTTATGACTTCCTCGACGGGTGTCGCCGCGTCGGCCCGCGTGATGACCGCTCCAGCAACAACACCGCCGAGCCGTTCGGTGAGCTGTCGTGTTTTTTCGGTATCGATCAACGCATCGCGCTCGGGCGTCGACACCAAGACCACCGCGTCGGCGACCGTGATCGGCACGCTCGTCTCGTGGCTCACGCCAGCGCCAACGTCGATAAGCACGTAGTCAGCGTCGGCAAAGGCGTCGACGACCGCTTCGAGCCGCTGGGGCTCGGCGGCCGCAAACGCCTCCAACGAGGTGTCGCCCGGAACGACTCTGAGCCCTGCTGGTCCGTCGTAGGCGGCGGCTACTGGGTCGGCCGCACCGCTCAGAACGTCGTGCAGCGTCGGGCCGTCAGGGCGCACCCCGAGTACTGCACCGAGATTTGCCATGCCGATATCACCGTCGATCACCACGACGTCCGCGCCGGTTCCGGCGAGCGTCGCTCCCAGATTCGCTGTCGTCGTGGTTTTACCAACGCCCCCTTTCGCGCTGGCTATCGCGTACACCCGTGCCATACTGTCGTGCTATCACGACGCGACTATAAAGGTGCGCTCTCAGCACCTGGTAGGAAGTGCCTAATTCGGGGGTCGATCCGTATATCCCGCTCGATTGACCCGTTTGGCGATACGGCCAGTCAAAGCATACTTACCGGCTCCCCGGCGATATAGTTCCAATGAGTACGGACGCCGACGAGCAACCCAGCGAGGACCGACGGAAGTACGAGTTCCGAAAGGTCATCGAAGAGCTTCAACAGTACGAAGGCTCGGGGACACAGCTCGTCACCATCTACATTCCGGACGACAAGCAGATCTCTTCGGTCGTCGAGCACGTTGTTCAAGAGCACTCCGAAGCCGCCAACATCAAATCGAAACAGACCCGGACTAACGTTCAGGACGCGCTGACCTCGATCAAGGACCGGCTCCGTTACTACGATACTTTCCCGCCGGAAAACGGGATCGTCATTTTTTCTGGGGCGGTCAACAGTGGCGGCGGTCAGACCTCGATGGTGACCAAAGTCCTCGAATCGCCCTCCGAGCCGATCCAGTCGTTCCGCTACCACTGTGATTCGGACTTCCTGACTGAACCGCTCGAAAACATGCTGCTTGACAAGGGCCTCTTCGGGCTGATCGTTCTCGACCGGCGTGAGGCGAACGTCGGCTGGCTCAAAGGTAAACGAGTCGAGCCCGTCAAATCCGCGTCCTCACTCGTTCCGGGCAAACAGCGAAAAGGTGGTCAATCGGCCCAGCGATTCGCTCGGCTTCGACTCGAAGCCATCGACAACTTCTATCAGGAGGTCGCCGAGATGGCCAACGACCTGATGGTGCCGAAACGACACGACCTCGACGGTGTGCTGGTCGGCGGCCCCTCGCCGACCAAAGACGAGTTCATCAACGGTGGCTATCTCCACCACGAACTCCAGGATATGGTGCTCGGAAAGTTCGATGTCGCCTACACCGACGAGTCCGGCCTTCACGATCTGGTCGACTCTGCCAGCGACGTGCTCTCGGATCAAGAGGTCGTCAAAGACAAAAACCAGATGGAGGAGTTCTTCGAAAAACTCCACGTCGGCAACGAGTCGACCTACGGCTTCGAACCGACCAGAAAGAACCTCGTGATTGGGTCGGTCGACCGACTCCTCATCTCCGAGGACCTCCGCAAAGACGTGGTTGTCTACGACTGTGACGGCGTCGAGGAGTTCGAGATCGTCGATCGTCGCCACTCGACACCGACCCACGAGTGCGCAGATGGCTCACCGGCAGCAGTCGTCGACCGCGAGGACGTGATTGATCACCTGATAGAGATCGCCGAACAGCGAGGGACTGAGGTCAAATTCATCTCGACCGATTTCGAAAAGGGTGAACAACTGCTCGATGCGTTCGGCGGTGTGGCCGGCATTTTGCGCTACTCTACCGGCGTCTAATCGGCTAGTAGTTACCTCCTACTCGCCATTATGTTTCATATAGTTACAAATTAACTAAGTAGTTTTTCCGGAACGTGCTGTGTGTAGCGACACGAAGCGCTTGATGCTTCCGTCGCTACTGCTACTCGCCTCACTCCAGTAGCTTACACGCGTTCGCTCATCCCCGCTGATGTGGCCCTCCTGTCGGACGGTCCCTCCACCACGAACCGATCTCGACCGGCTCAGCCCGTTCGACAGCCCTCATTTATCAGCTCGTTCAGTCGATCAGTGCTTCGAGTTGGTCGCGTCGACGTTCGAGGTCGAGCGTTGGCTCCACCTCAGGCGCTGCAAGCAGCCGGTCAAGCGTCAAAAAGAGATCGACTCCGTTGGACTCGAGATAGTCGACCAGCGAATCGATCTCGGATCGATTGAGCGCAAGCGAGTCTAATTTGTCGATCAACAGAAACAGTCCGACACCCGCGTCGCCTGTCGGAAACCGAGTGATAATCGTTTCGAACGACGGGTCGGCCTCGGCGTCGGCTGGCTCACCGCGAGTGATCGACAGACACCGTCCACAGCACGCTACTGCCGTCGAGTCGGCGTGCGACGCAAGCTCCGATGGAACACGGCAGGTAATCAGCACGTGATTACAGTGTAGACTCCGAGTAGTCATCTTATATAGGAAATCTGACGCGGCACTGTTCGCTGACAGGATCTGTTGCGTTAGTCACTGACTACTGCGACCGATTCCGCCTCACGTTCGGCTGCAGCTTGGCGTTCGGCTTTCTCCTGTTCTTCTTTCTTGGCTTTGATTTTCTTCATCCGGAAAATCTCTTCGCGTTCCTGTTCTTCGAGCTTCTGTTCGATGTACTCTTGATTGTCGTATAGGTCTGGAAGGAGCTTGAATTCGAGGGCGTTTACACGTCTTTTTGTCGTCTCGATCTCGGTGAGCATCTTTTTCATCGCCGTCTCAACCTCTGCAGCGAGAATGATCGTTTCGAGGAGCTCCTCGTAGGCGTCAGCAGCTTCGTCGATACGAGCCGACGAGCCGAGCAGTCCGTAGCCCCGCTCTTCGAGTGATTTGCGGACCTTCGAGGACTCGATCTGCGGAACGACGACTCCCATGATGTTCTTCGATTGTGTCGTGATCTCGGGGTACTCTTTGAGTGCTGCGGCCGCACCACGGACCGCCACGTCGCCCTCCATCGCGCGAGCCATATTCAGCGTTCGCTGGGCGGTTTCGTAGTCGCTGTTGAGGTCTTTGCGTACGTCTTGGGCCTGGTCGAGGATATCCATGAACTCCATAATTAGCCCGTCTCGCTTCTGTTCGAGCGTGTCGTGGCCCCGCTCAGAGAGCTCGATACGGTCCTCGATCGCCATCAGGTTTTTTCGGGTTGGTTTGACGTCCTCGGCCATCTCTTGAGAGTCCGTTGTTGGGCAAAGGGGTTAATGGTTTTCAGTTTCCGTGGCGCGCTTGACGGTCTCGACGGCTATAATTCACTACCGATCGGGGTGGTGTCGATCAGTCGACCGCCGCGCTCGGTGTGGAGTCGGCGTGGGCGACCTCGTCGAGCACGTCGTGGCTCCGCAGCAGGATGTAGCCGAAGCCGACTTTGGCGGTTAGATCCAGCATGGTGAACGCTGCGGTCTCCACATACAGTGGGATCAGTTCGAGCGTTCCCTCGGTGCCGAGAATCCAGACGACCGGGTAGGCCAACCACAACACGATAAGCAGGTTCCGGAGCGTCGTCGTCAGGCTCCGGACCGACTCGGTCTGTCGGCTGGTGGCCTCGGTGAGCGACTGGACAAGGAAGTACAGCAGGAAAAGTAGAAGGGCGGTACTAATACCCCACCAGACGATTCGGATCGCAGGCGTCGACGCCAGTGCGCCGATCAACCCCGTCAGGATCATCAGTACGTCGAGACCGACGAGCGTGTAAATCGTGTTGCGGTTGGTCTGGGCCAGCAACCCGAGGTCAATCAAAAGCAGTGGTGATCAGCCAGTCGGCGTACCGCGCCCAGTAGATATCCAGCGTCTCGCCATCGACGGTGATCTCGGTGAGGCCGAACCCTGTCGCCATCGAGAAGTAGGCGACTGCGGCGGTCGCCGGGATGAAGATCGTCAGCACGTAGAACCGTTGTTGTTCTTCATCGGTGACACCCCAGCCACGAGCGATGAAAAACAGCATGTCGAGTGTCATGCCGATGGCGCCGATCTACAGCCAGATTGCTTCGCTTCCGGGTGTTATCATATCTGCAGCCATAGCTACACCCACAGACGGGTGCCATCGACAAGTAGCATCTACCTGACTAGGTAGGTCTCGGCCCTCAGAGCTCGCCAGTCTCCTGCAGCGGGGCTTCGGCAGGCTCGCTGTCGACGAGTAACTCTCCGACCGATTCGACGACGAGCGACGGCGACTGACTCGCCGATTCGATGTCCCGCCGCGTTGTCTCGCCCGACAGCACTGAGACCGACCCACAGCCCAGCCGCTCGGCGAGTTCGATATCCGTCGACAGCCGGTCGCCGACGATCACGACGTTCTCGGGGCTGTATCCCTCGCGTTCGAGAACGTGGCCGATCATCCCCTCATTGGGTTTGCCGAACACCCGTGTCGGCGAACGGTCGGCCGCGGTTTCGACCAGCGCACCGATCGAGCCACAGTCGGGGACTAATCCGGCCTCCGTGGGACAGACCGTATCGCCGTGGGCGAGGACGAACTCCGCACCGTCGCGGATCGCACGGGTCGCGGCGGCGACCTTCTCATAGCTGAGTTCCGTATCGAAGCCAACGACCACCGTCTCCGGTTCGTCGGATGTTGGGTCGACGCCCGCGGCCGAAATCGCATCACGCATTGCTTCGGTCCCGACGACGTAGGCCGATTCAACGCCGCTCTCGCGAAGGTAGCCGATGACACCGTCGGTCGAGAGAATGATGTCGTCGGCCGAGGCATTGATGCCGAGCGAGGTGAGTCGGTCGGCGTAGGTGGGTTTCCACCGCGAGGAGTTGTTCGACAGGAAGTAGACGTCGACGCCCGCCGATCTGAGTTCCTCGACGGACTCAACAGCGCCGTCGATGGGCGACTCGTCGAGATAGATCGTTCCGTCGAGATCGAAGAAGACGGCGTCTTTCGCGTGTAGATCTCCCAGTGAGCCAAACGTGCGGTCGGCCGCAAGCAAGTCTGCGCGGTCGTCGACTTCGACCCAGTCGGCCCCTGCGATGTTGACCGGTCGCACGTCGTGGATTCCCGTTTTCAGGAGTTCGTCGAGGGCAATCTCGGTCCAACCGGTGTACTCGCCGTCGACTTCGATCCGGCGGACGATCCGGTCGAACAAGCGTTCGGAGGTTGCAGCCGAAAACCGATAGCAGTCGATCGAGGTGGCGGCCGCGTCGGCGGCCGAATACTCCTTGGAGATACCGGTGACTGCCCCGTCGTCGACGGTGAGCTTCATCGCCTCGGGGTCGTACGTCTCGGCGTCGACGGCGATCGCGCTGTGATCGTCGACGGCCGCCAACCGTTCGGCGACTGTCGGATCGAACACGACATCGCCGTTGCTGAGTGCGAACGGCTCGCCAGCGACCGCCTCGCGGGCACAGTACAGCGAATACATGTTGTCCGTGTTGGCGAAGGCCTCGTTGTGAACGAACTCGATATCGAGGCCGAGATCCCCCGAAAGCGCCGCACAGAGCTGCTCAATTCGCGACGCCATGTAGCCGGTGACGATGGTGGCGCTCTCGAAGCCCGCCGCGTCGTAAGCCCGTAGTTGGTGTTCGAGGATCGGGGTTCCGTCGACGGTCACACACGCTTTTGGCTGGTCGATCGTCAGGGGCCGAAGCCGAGAGCCGGTCCCGGCCGCGAGGATAACTGCGTTCATGAGTTCACCACCGGCCTGATAGCCGTTGGCCGCAAAAGTCCGCGGCCACTGTCACCCACAACCGGATAAGTAGCTTGTTCCTACTATATAAATCAGCTACAACTCGGTATCACATCGAAAAGTATATACTATAAATACGAACGAATACGTCGCTTTACACCTCGGATAACCCACTGATAGATACGATTACTTCAGCCGCTCGTACGCTCGTCAACCGGGGCTCGCTTGCGCAGACCTCAGATGCGGTCAGTGGTCAGTCGGCTGGGCCGACGCAGTGGCGTCCAGTCTCTGGGGGCCAACGACCCCTGGATAGTCGGTGATGATCCCGTCGACGCCCGCCTGCCGGAGTGCAGCTGCCTGCTGCCACGTTGTGACCGTCCATGCGTTGACCCGCCATCCCTCGGCGTGGGCCCGGTCGACGAGGTCGGCGTTGGTGATCGATCCCGGAACGGGCATCGATTCGGATTCTTGTGCAGGCTCGGCCACCATGTTCCAGGGAACGTGGATCGCCGAGACATCGTATCGGCGGCCGAGCGTCACCCCGGTGTCGACCGAATCGTAACACACCGTCGCGACCGCTGCTGAGGGGTCGAGTTCGCGTGTCGCGGCCAGCGCACCCTCGTAAAACGACGAGAACAGGAGGTCGACATCGAAGTCGGCGGCCGTATCGAGTACGCGACCGATGAACGCCCGCCAGCGGTCGATCGCTGCATCGAGTGTGTCACCCTCCAGTGGTTCAGCGAAACGAAGCTTCTGGCTGCCCGGGTTTTTCAGCTCGATGTTGACCGTCATCTCTGGCGGAACCAGTGCTAGCACGTCTTCCAACAGTGGCACCGACTGCTCAGTACCGAGAACACTGTAGCCCGCGATCCGTTCGTACGGAAGCTCCCAGACCTTCGTGTCTCGAACCGATGTTGGTGCATTGGTCACGCGCGTGAGGTCGTCGTCGTGGAAAACGACGATTCGTCCGTCGGCGGTCGGCATCACGTCGATTTCGACTGTCGACGCCCGGCCGTCGGCCACGGACCGTTCGACTGCGTCGACCGTGTTCTCGGGATGGATCCCGGCGAACCCACGGTGTGCGATAATTTCCGTCCTAGCGGTCGACTGTCCCACTGCATCGGCTGTACGTTGCCCCCGATTCAGCTTCCCGGATCTCACTACGCGAGCGTTAGGATATGTATACTTAAGTTGTTCTATCATATGTGTCTACAAATTGCCATTAATGTTTGCTCGTCGACAGTGACCGCATCTCGACGTCGTCGGTTCCGTCAGACGATGTTGACGGTCGTCGGTCAAAAACATGGGTGCAGATGGCCCTGTGAACAGCCGCAGATGACGAGCCGGGTGGCCCATCACAGAACCGACTCCGGAGCCGCTGGCGGTCGACGGCATACGGGTCGACGCCGCCTCTCGCAGCGTCGAGAGCCTCACCCAGTGCCGACTGGAGGGCTGTCGAGTCGGTCACACAGCGGCCGGGGGTGACGGCGTCGTACCCGAAGTACAGCCCGCGGCGGTCGGTGTAGCGCGATCGATCGTACGGAAAGAAGACGATCGGCTGATCAAGCTTCAGATAGTCGAAGTATACTGACGAGTAGTCCGTGACTAACACGTCCGTCCGTGGCAAGACGAGGTAGGGGTCGACCGACGAAGCGAGCCAGTGAACCCGTGGATGGCTTTCGGCGGTGTCGACCGGTTCGTACGGGTGGGCTTTGATGTAGAGATGGGCATCATGCGCGGCGAGCGTCTCGCCGACCGCAGCCACGTCGAACATATCGACGAACGACTCGCCGTCGTCCCGGTAGGTCGGTAGGTACAAAACGAGTTCACCCTCGGCGGCCCGTCGGTCAAGCCGCTCGATCAGCGAGTCGTCCTCGGCGAGTGTCGCTCCTTCGACCATGTCGGTGAGCACGTCGGTCCGTGGATAGCCGGTGACAACGAACCGCTCGGAGTCGATGCCCAGCCCAGACGAAAGCGGTTCGATCGCTTCTGTCGACGGGGCGGTGACGAGATCGATTTCGCTGGCCATATACCGGTGACACTGTCGGACGGGCCACGGCTGGACGGGCCATTCGGCGTCCCACGCGATCGTTTTCAGTGGGAGTCCGTGCCATAGCTGGACGAGCGTTGCGCCCGCGGTGCCGCCCATGAAGACGTCCCGGAGCCCCTGTGTCACGAAGACGACGCCCGCCCGGAACGTGTAGTATCGCCCCCGCAACGAGCGTGCGTGATACGCCTCGTATCCGTGTGACTGTAGCGTGTCGACGGTGGCTTGGTTCTTCGAAAGCCAGACCGGCCGGATCGAGGGATCGTTGGCGGCGACCCACAGAAAGAGGTATTTAGCGTTGTCGCAGAAGGCCTTGCCGCCGCGAGCACCGAACACCCAGAGCCGGTCGTCTCGGCTCCAGAGGATCGAGAGGCGATCGACAATGAGATAGACCACCCACTGCCACAACAGGTCCAGATTCGACCATGACTGTGGGTCGACGATATCGGCGAGGCCGACGAGACGGCGAGACAGGTGGCGGCTGAACCGTCTCAGTGATCCAGCCATGCGTCGAGTTTCTCTTTACTCAGCCGCATGTAGTCCTTGTCGAAGGTGTAGGCCTCTACCGAGAGAGTGCCATTCCACCCCGAATCCAGCGGGGCGAGGATCGTGCCGAAATCGGTCGTTCCCGAACCGACCGGGACGTGTTCGTCGCGCGCTTGGCGGGCGTCGTTGATATGGATGTGGGAGACGCGGTCACGGTGCTCTTCGAGGAACTCGGCAGTGTCGGCGGCCGAAAACCCCGAGACGCGGGCGTGGCCGGTGTCGACGGTCAGCGAAGCGTCGGTTTCGGCGAGAATCTCGTCGATGGTCCGAATCGAGTAGACGTCGTCGGGGAGGTTCTCGACGCAGAGTTCGATCCCGCGGGCGGTGGCGTAGGCCTCCAACTCCCGCACGGAAGCGAGAATGCGGGGTTTAGTGGTTCGTTCGCTCCATTCTGGCTTGGTGGCGTGGGTGCTCGCGTGGAGGACGGCCTTCTCGGCTCCGAGATCGGCGGCGGTGTCCAGACAGGCCCGCAGTTCCCGAATGGAGGCCTCCCGGACCTTGTTCCGCGGGGTCCCCAAATCGAGGTCGACGAAGGGGAGATGAACCAGACACCCGATCCCGGTGTCGTCGAGGGCCTCGGTGATTGCCTCCCGGTCGAGACCAGTTCGCTCCGAGGAGCCGTCCATGTAGAGTTCGATGAACTCGTAGCCCAACTCGGCGGCCCACCCGATCGACTCCAGCGGTGTGACCGCCCCGGTGTGCGTTTGGGTGACGAATCCGACTCGTGTGCCGTTCATACTCCTCATTGTAACGCTACTTACAAAGCCGCTCTGTCTAGTGTTGTGACGATCGACCGGAAAACAGATCTCGGGAGGCTCGCAGTCGTCGCTTTTCACATGGACAGTGTCGACAGTCTTTACTGACCGATAGTAACGACATAGTCGCGACTGACTGGTCTGAACGACACAGTTCCCACTGATCAGTCTCGCGGACACCGTGTCGGTTGACCGCTCGAACCCGTAGCTTTTTAACACATCAATAATTTCGCAGGAAATAAGTGCGAGACGGCTGGATCGGTTCGTAGTGCTACTCTGACAGAAGTAGCAGCCATGAACTATGATTGACTCGATCATCAGAACGGTCAAACGGACCCTCGGACGGCAGAAGCGAAAACAAGAACCCAAAGCCGAGCGCAAAGCAGCCTGTCCAAGAAACACCGACAGAAACGTCAGATTCTGTAGCTCTTGAGCGTTCATCACGGCAAATTTATCTAGCTGAAAACACTATACTGCGTAAGGATTTACTCGTGACGTTTAATTTTATCC